>NDHX01000001.1:25000-182807 GCA_013626165.1 bacterium Unc6 | reverse complement strand
CTTTCCTTACCGCTAAAGTTGTAGTGGCATTCTTATGTAACTTTATTTCCATACATTAAGTATACAACTTAATGTATCGTTAGTCAACAGTTTAGTTTCTCCAAAAGCTAGGTTCAATATACCACATTTCATTAAACCTGTCAAGCACAATTTTTGGAAAAACTTACCTGTTGCTGTGCAAGGGGCACATTACACAAACCTTGCTATTCGTCCCTATCCTACCACACCGTACACTATACCGTACCACGTTTGGAATGAGCGGCATAACAGGTCAGGCTTTCTGTGCTGGCCACATGGAGCCATTCCCCTTTCCTTTGGTTTGAGCTCCGCAATTGGGACATGTTCTAGCGCTTGTTGAAACTTGATTTTCACATTCCTTGCATTTTTTGAGAGCCATAATTATTGTTCTCCTTTCTAACAGCCCATAGCCTACAGCCTAATAGCCTGTCCTTTGTGTCTTCAGACAACACAGTTGACTGAGTATTTACATCTCACCTGAAACTTATCTTTCATAAAACAGGTGGGTTCATCCTTCTGCGACCTCCATTGCGATTTTTGCCCACCTGTCAAGTCTGTCTGGTTGGTTTCTCACGGTGCTTATGTCCTTGAGAATAAATTCGAGGGGGCACGAGTTCCGTCTGCAATGTTCAAGGATACTTAAAAGCTCTTTTCTGACAAGATCTTCGCAGAAGTTCTCCATGGCGATATGAGCCGGGTTAGGTTTGCTAGAGAAAACAAACTTTACACCGATCTCCTCGGCTCCTCTGGCGTGGTTTGCCCATGGGCTCATTGATACCTTGCGAACGTTTGGCATCTTCTTCACCTCGTTCATCTTGCCGTCAAGAGGTTCGCAGCATCCGTAATAGATGAGTCCGAAACGTTTGCAAATTTTGCTCGTGTATGCGACCTCGAACTCATCAAACATCTGTGGCGAGACGGTGGAGAGCATCTGAGCAAGACCGAAGTTCCAGATGTCCTTGCAACGGGGCCTGTCCGAATTATATCCGTGCGCTGGGAGCTCATCGGTATATGCCCCGGCGCAATGAATAAGGTTCTGCCGTTTTGGCAGAAGTCCCTGCTCCTCGAGTTGGTCAAAGGTTGCTGTATAGCCCTCGGTGAAGCGCCTCACCATCTCGTGCATAAATTCCGGCTTGTCTATCAAGGCTAATAGAGCATCTTCTACTCCCATCAATGTAGATATCACATCCCAGATGCCTATACCCGGCACCGAACCATTGACATTTACATCAAGAATTCCATCGAAGATCTCATGTGCCAGAGCAAGACGCCTGTCGGTCTCAGCCCTGTCGTGCTCTATGACAGGGATTTTGATTTTTTCAAGGTCTGCATCGGTTTGGAAAAGATTCTTGTATTTGTGGCTTACGACCTCGCTGTGCGGGTCTGTGGATATAGTTTCCTCCTGGATTGAGACGCCGAATCCACTATTTTTCACAGCATAGTAGACGTCAAAACATGGCTCCATAACAGAGTCTACAGGAAAATGGTGCCATTGATAAAGGTTTCGCCGCAGGTACTGTTCAAAATTGCGATACTCCGGATCATTGCATTGAAGTTTGAGTTCGTCAGAGCCTTCAAGTTCGCTCCAGCAAACCTGGTCAATCATGACCATTGGGCGTTCGGGTTTGAGTCCATTTAATTTCCGCCACAGCCGTCTTTTCTTTTCCTGCACCGAAAGGCCTGTGATTTCAGCATATTTTTTTGCAAGTTCGCGCAATATACTCTTGTCTTTCATTTTTCTCCTATGTTAACAGTCAATAACTCTCTCCTCCTTCTTTGGAATTGAGGGTTTTGAGATTTGTCACTTGACATTTATTTAGGATTTCGAGCACACTCTGGGTGTGGTGTCAAGGTGACAGGGTGTTAGAGCTCATAGGCTCTATTATAAAATGGTCAGGCCCAGACCTTTTTTCTTACCATTTCCATAGTTTCTTTTGCAACTTTTCTTGCTATATCTTCACCTTTTTCAAGTAATGTTTCTATTTTCTTTTTATTTTCTTCTATTTCTTTTCTCTTTTTCTGCATTGGTTCAAGAAATTTTGTTATTGCCTCTGAAAGATTCTGTTTGCATTGAGTACAACCAACTCTTGCTCCTTCACAATACAATTTTACCTCAGGGGCAAATTCCGGTTTAAACATCTTAAACCAACTAAATATATTGCATATATCAGGGTGTCCAGGGTCAGTTTTATATATCCTTTTAGGGTCTGTGAACATCCCTGATATTTTCTTTTTGATAATATCAGGGGCATCTGAAAGAAACACAGCATTGTTATAACTTTTTGACATTTTTCTTCCGTCAAGTCCTAGAAGTTTTGGGATGGATGTTAAAAGCGGTTGCGGTTCTTTAAACAAATCTCCGAAGTGGTGATTGAATTTCCTTACAATCTCTCTTGTAAGTTCTAAATGCGGAAGTTGGTCTTCCCCAACAGGAACACAATCGGCATTATACATAAGTATATCTGCTGATTGAAGGATAGGATAACCTAAAAACGCATGTGTTCCTATATCCTTTTCTTTTAGCTGTTCTATCTGTTCTTTATATGTGGGACATCTTTCAAGCCATCCAACAGGAGTGATGCAAGAAAGAATAAGGTGTAGTTCTGCATGTTCTTTTATATGGGACTGTATGAAAATTGAATTTTTTTCAGTGTCAATACCGCAGGCAATCCAATCTATTATATTATCTATTATATTTTCTTTTATCACTTGCGGATTTTTGTATTCACTCATAAAAGCATGCCAATCTGCCACCATATAAAAACATTCATACTCATTTTGCAATTTTATCCAGTTGTGTAAGGTTCCCACAAGATGTCCTAAATGAAGCCTGCCGCTCGGACGCATTCCGCTTAGTATTCTTTTTCTGTTTCCCATATTTTATATTTGAAATATCTACACCTTGACCCTGTTTAGAAATTTTTTATTTCTAACAGGGTTAACATCCTTGTTCTTATTCTTATTCCATTTTTTGTTCAACTTTTTCAGTTGTGTAACAGGCAATCTTATCATCTGCCTGAATATCATTCCATTTCAGTCCTATACCGCACTCAAACCCTTCTGTTACCTCTTTTACATCTTCTTTAAATCTCTTTAAAGAGTCAATCCTGCCTTCAAATACCTTTTCTTTCCCTCTAAAAACACGGGCAATAAGTCCTCTCTGTGCTTTTCCTCTTGTAACCCTGCAACCTGCTATTACCTCGCCTTTGCTAAATTTAAACACCTGTTGAACAATCGCTTCACCGGTAAAAACCTCTTTTGTTTTTGCTTCAAGCAGACCTGCCATAGCAGATTTTATATCACCCGTCAATTCGTATATGATTCTATATAATTTTACATCAACATTCTCTTTCTTTGCAATCTGTTCTGCACCGGGTTCTTTCCCGACATTAAATCCAATCACAATAGAATTTGCAGCAATCGCAAGCGTGATATCCGATTCTGTAATGTTTCCTACACCGGTATGTATAATTTTTAATTTTACATTTTTTGCCTGTATTTTATCAAGAGAATAGATTAAGGCCTCAAGCGAGCCCTGTACATCAGCCTTTAATATAATTTTTAACTCTTTAATCTGTCCTAATTGTATCTGCTGGGAAAGGTCTTCTAATGTTGAACGATGAGTGCCTATCATTTCTTTTTCTCTTAATATCTGTAGTCTTGAGTCCGATACCTGTTTAGCCTTTTTTTCATCCTCTACGCAATAAAACGATTCACCAGGTTGCGGAAGTCCGGATAAACCTGTTACCTCTATGGCATATGAAGGACCTGCAGATAAAATTCGTTTTCCTCTATCATCCTTAATGGCCCTTATTTTTCCCCAGTATGCCCCGCATACAACAATATCAGATGCTTTTAATGTCCCGTTCTGGACAAGGAATGTTACAAGAGGTCCGCTGTTTTTAGAAAGTCTACTTTCTATTATCACACCCCTTGCAAGTTTGTCCGGATTAGCCTTTAACTCTAACATATCTGCTTCAAGCAAAATCATCTCAAGTAGTTCTTCAAGCCCTTTTCCGGTCTTTGCAGAAACAGGAACAGTTATTGTCTTTCCACTCCAATCTTCAGGTGTAAGGCCAATTTCAGAAAGCTGTTTTTTTACAGCATCCATGTTTGCAGTCGGAAGGTCCATCTTATTTATAGCAACCATAATCGGAACATCTGCGGCTTTTGCATGATTTATTGCCTCTATTGTTTGCGGCATAATACCATCATCAGCAGCCACAACCAAAACCACAACATCGGTAGCGTTTGCTCCCCTTGCTCTCATTGCTGTAAATGCCTCATGTCCTGGCGTATCAAGGAATGTTACATGACGGTCTTTTACCTGCACATGATATGCTCCTATATGTTGTGTAATCCCCCCTGCCTCAGATGTCACAACCTTTGCTTTTCTTATCGCATCAAGAAGGCTTGTCTTACCATGGTCAACATGACCCATTATTGTTACAACAGGTGCTCTGGGTTTTAATTTTGATACATCTTCTTTTTCATCATGTTCTTTTATTATCTGCTGTTCGGTTGTAAGAGATCTTTGAATTTCAAAATTAAACAACCTACCTATCATTCTGGTAATGTCTTCTGTGATGTTCTGATTTATACTTGCAGCAATACGGTTTTCCAAAAGAAGCATACGCAAAATATCATTGGGTTTAACCTGCATCTTTGCGGATAGCTCCTTAATGGTTATTGGAAATTCAACAGAAAGAAATTTTGGAGGACCTTCAATAGTTTTTTTAAACAGACTAACTTCTTCCTGTTTTGATGGTGGGCTTATTACCTGCCTTTTAACGATAGCGGGCCTTCTTGTGGGGTACGCCTGCCTAAATATAATATGTTTTGATACACCCGCCGGTTTTGCCACGGACCACTGGTTGGTTGCCTTAACACTCTGGAAACTTTTTATCTTTTTTACCTCTTCTTCAATTTTCCCCTTAGATTTTTCTTCCGCAGGTTTTTCTTCTATTTTTTTTTCCAAAATAGGAAGGATTTCCGCTTTTTTAGGAAGCTTAACTGAAATATCTTCTGTTGTTTTTTGTTTTTTAGCAACAGGTTTTGCTTTTGGTTTAGTTTTGGGTTTTGGTTTTATTTTTGGCCTTGCTTCTTCTTCCAAAGATGCTTTAAGTTTTCTTATAGCTTCATCGGTTACAGGTGACATGTGGCTTGAAATATCAATTCCGAGCGCCTTCAATCTCTTCTGGATTTCTTGACTGCTTAAATTTAATTGTGTTGCAAACTCATAAACTTTTATCATTGCTTCTCCACTTGGCCTGTTTCTCTAGGGTCAGTTTGTTCTTCTGCCTTTTTTACAGTCTCTGACATAATCTTTCTTGCATTTTCTAATATTTTTTTTGCATTTTCCCTACCTATCTGTGGAATCTCTTCAAGCATCAACAGAGATGTATTTGCAAGTTCAGATAGGTTTGTAATAGATATTTTTTTGAAAGCCTGCATTATATCTTCATTTACACCATCAATACTTGCAAGCGGTATATTATTTTTTGTATCAAACTCAGACTGGCTATATATATCAATATCCCAACCTGTAAGTCTTGAAGCAAGACGAACATTTTGCCCCCTTTTCCCGATTGCAAGAGAAAGTTGATCGTCTGGAACAACAACATCCATCCTGTTTTCATTGGGATCTAACATTATATATGAAACTTTTGCAGGGGCAAGTGCAGCAGACACAAATTCTTTCGGATCATCGCTATACCTTATAATATCTATTCTTTCCGATCTTAATTCTTTAACGATATTTTTTACCCTTACACCTCTTTTCCCAACACAAGCTCCAACACAATCAACCCTGGGGTCTAATGACAAGACTGCAATCTTTGCCCTGTCTCCGGGGTCCCTTACACATCCCTTAATCTGCACAATGCCTTCATAAACCTCAGGCACCTCCAGTTCAAAAAGTTTCACAAGCATTCCAGGATGTGTTCTTGATAACACAATGGGCGCAAGTTTAAATGTTTTCCTTACCTCCACAACAAAAGCCCTTATAACATCTCCCTGTCTGTATCCATCTTTCAGCAATTGCTCACCCTTTGGAAGAAACGCCTGTATATTTTCAACATCAACTATTATATTGCCTTTTTCAATCTGATGAACAGAACCGGTTATAATCTTTCCAACCCTGTCCCGATAATCTTCAAATATAACATCCTTTTCAGCTTCCCTTAACTTTTGTAAAACAACCTGTCTCACAGTTTGAACTGCTATTCTTCCAAAATCTTTTAAGTAAATAACTTCGTCTCCTATAAAAAGCTGACAGTTTCCCGTTTTTCTATCTATCTTTACAGAAATCTCTCTTTCCTCATATGGAAGACTTTTCTTAACTGCAAGGACAATCGCAGACTCAATTGCATCAATAAGAACCTCTGGTTTTATGCCCTTATCTCTTTCTATACTATCCAGTACAGTAAAAATCTCGCCATTCATCTTTATCCCATTTGGTATTTAATATTAAATATTAGCGGTCATATGCAAGACGAAAATGAGCACTTAGTTTCCTCTCTGAGCTTTTATATAAATCCAAATTCCAAAGCTCAAATGACAAATGAAATCCAAAACTCAAATGACTAGAACCCTTAACCCTGAAAACATTTGACCCTGAACCATGTTAGAAAGTTATTTAATGCCAAAAGTGTTTATAGATATTAAGTTCTCTAATAGGGTTGATCTGACATTTGTCATTTGTCATTTATTTGACATTATTAAACTGCTCAAATTTATTTTGCCAATAACCATTAGCCTATATGTTGTTGTGCTCTTACAATGTCTTGCCTTAATACTGTTATAATTTTTTGTTCATTTTTAAGATTAACAGCGATCTCAATTCCATTGTCGTTAACACTTTTAAGCATCCCAATCCAGTCGTTTCTATTTTCTACCGGTTTATTTGTTATTATATGAATATCTTTACCAATTACTTTTTCAAAATCCCTTTCTGTCTTTAAGTGCCTATCTAAACCGGGTGATGAAACCTCTATAATATATGACACATTAGACATAGATTCTAATTTATCTACCCTGTCTCCTATTACACGATTCAGCCTTGCACAATGCTTAAGAGTAATTCCGTCCGGTGTATCAACAAGAACCTGTATATTAAGTCTTGCACCCTGTTGCTTAAAATTTATATCCACGACCTCTACACCGTCATTTTTGCACATAGGTGCAATAACAGAAACTATATCTTTTTCAAGGTTTATATTCATGTCTTCCCATACTAAAAAATCCGTTGCATAACCTCCATCATAGAACAGGCAACTGGTATCTGATGACAAATGCCAAATATCAAAATCCAAATGTCAAATCAAATCTAAAACCCAAATGACAAAAAGTACGACCTGTTGATATCTATTTGACATTTGAACTTTGAAATTTGGTAAATATTCAGCCAAGTCCGTCTGATAGTAACCCAGTAAACACTCAGTCAACTGCGTCGCCTGAAGGCACAAAAGTACAGAGTGACAAAGGTATAAAACATTAAAAAAAGAAGATAAAAGGACAGTCCACTTTGTGCCTGTGTGTCTCTGTGCCTAAAATATGAACGGTGTTTAGTGAATATTTATGATGTGTTATAACTACATAAGCTTTTTATTGCAACTCCCATATTTTTATTTCCAAAAATATATGTTCCGGCCACAATAACATTTGCTCCCGCATCTATACAAAGCCTTGCGGTTTCTTCATTTATTCCACCATCTACTTCAATAAGTCCATCCCAGAGTTTTCTTAAAAAAGATATTTTTTTAAGGACAGAGGATATAAATCTTTGACTGCCAAAACCCGGAAATACTGTCATAAAAAGAACCATCTGAACATTCTGCAAGAAAGGAATAACTGTTTTTATATTTGTATTGGGATTTAGAACTATGGTTTTTTTTACCCCACTGTCTTTTATCATTTTAAGTGTTTTTGCCATTCTTTTTCCTTTACATACCTCTATGTGAACGCCGAGAAAATCAGCCCCTGCATCTGCGAATGGCCCTATAAATCTTTCTGGATTATCAATCATCAGGTGGACATCAAGTGGAAGACTTGTCCAAGGACGGATGCTTTTAACAATCCCCGGTCCAAATGTAAGATTAGGCACAAAATGTCCATCCATAATGTCTATATGTATAAGGTCTGCCCCTGCTGTTTCGGCTTTTTTTATCTCCTTACCAATATTAGATAAATCACAGGCAAGTATGGACGGAGCAACCAATATTTTTCTCACCCTCTCACTGTTCTTTATCTCTTGTGGACTACATTTTCCCTGACATAATTGCATATATTCTTCCGATATCCTCTAATGTAATAAGCCCTACAGGACTTCCCTCTGACACAACAGGGAGCGCCTTAAAACCTGAACCTTGCATTATTTTATAAACATCTATTAAATTATCCTGAGGGTGCACTTGCGGAAATTGTTTTAACATAAGTTCTGCTGCTGTTTTTGTTGTGTGCCCTGAATGAAGAGCTGTCATAATCTTTATTCTCGGGACAAAACCCTCTATCCTGTTCTCAGATACTACTGGAAAATCCTCCTGGTGTGAATGAAATATCAAAGCAAGCATATCTGTAACAGATGTTTGCGGTGATACAGTTAAAAGTTGTTTATCAAGTATGTCAACAACGCGGTGGTCTTTCAGTGTCATTTTTATATCCACCTGCGTCTGTTCCTGATTTGAGGCAATATAAAGGAAAACTGCGATAAGCCCAAGCATTATATATCCTTTCCACAAACTTAATATAATAAATATTACTGCAAATACATTGCTTGTAATAACCGCAATATGTGTTGCTTTCCTGTAATTCATCGTCTGCGCAAGAAGCGCCCTGAACACTCTTCCGCCGTCCATCGGAAAAGCAGGCAGTAGATTAAAAAGACCGAGCATAACATTTATCCATATTGTTGCACCCAATGTATTCTGCCAGGTATCAATTCTTCCAAGTATGTTGTAAAGGGAATTATAGGGGAGTATGTTTTTCAGTATTATATATAATACAGTTGCTATAACAAAGTTTGATGCAGGACCTGCAAGCGATATTACAAGTTCATCCCTCGGTCTATCGGGCATCTTATCTATTGCGGCAATACCGCCGATTGGATAAAGGGTAATACTTTTTACTTTTATTCCAAAATACATAGCAGCAAGACTATGCATAAGTTCGTGAATTGTTACACAGGAAAATACAAACAGTATTAAAAATATTCCCTTCAGACCCGCAAGCACTCCGAATATCAGAGGAAGCAGAAAAAATGTAAGATGTATATTTACAGATATGCCAAATATATTAGCAATTTTTATGGAACCGCGCATTTTTTATCCCAATTAAATATTATTGTGTTGCAGTCTTACCTGTCCCGATTTGTCTTAGGGGCAGACAGGTAATTCTGTGAATGTACAGCAAAAATGATGTATCCCAAAACTATAAAAAGATATAGAAACCAGAAGCCGTGTAATTGTCTAAAACTGTTTATGAGGGTAGAAAAAAATGTTGCAGGCCATAAACAAAATACAGTAATCTTTACAGATTGTGGATAACTTAAATTTTTATTTAAGAAAAACGAGATTATATATGTAAATACGCCAAAGAAAAACCCCTGAAATGTTTTTGATACGATTGTGTATAAAAATGAAAAAAGCCATGTTAACAATACAAACCAGAACATTACGGTGCTCTTATATTTTTTAACAGTTTCTTCATTAAGAGTAAAATTTTTTACTATATTTTTTAGTTCGTACTGTCTTGTTTCCGCACTGCTTATCTTCTGATACATATTTGTATCTGTCAGAAGGATTGTATTTGCAGGTTGTTCTTCTAATACAGTCTGGCTTTTTGTATCAATGATAAACTTAAAACCATGAAAGTCCATTACAAATTTTTCTTCAGGTTGAGTGCTCAGTTTTCCGTCTTTGATAGTTATATTCGGAATCTGCTTATTTTCATACATTACGGTTAAATCATTAACCGCTTTATTTGAATATTTGTATACACCTATACCTATAAGGATTGATAATAAGAATGCAATAAGAACTATAAATGCTATACAGGACCTTACAGACACCCTTACAGCATCATTATAAAATTCTCTTTTGTAAAAGGAATACCTTATCGCATCCGTTATTTTCATATCACATCTTTTTATGCGCGCCTGCCCCGATTTGAACGGGGGGCACACGACTTCGTAGGTCGTTGCTCTATCCGGACTGAGCTACAGGCGCATAAAATGTCATTTCGGATTATTTTTCTTCAATACTTATCTTTATCCCGCCAACAATTGTGACAAAAAAATTATAAATTACAGCAAGACTGGTAAATCCGATACCTGCAATAAGTCCTAACACTGCCCCAACACCAAGTCCGGTAAATATTACTGCTGCTGTTCCTTTTTCAAGAAAAGGTGCAACTGTTATAGCAATTGGTCCAAGCATAGGTCCCAGGATTCCTACTCCTCTGATACCTGCAATAAGTCCTTGTAAGAGACCTATTATCATAAATAGACCTGCAAAAAACTTAAATGTAGAATATACACCTATTCTTTTTATTTCAGCCTCATACATATCTACCTCCGTTCTTGCCCTTACTTTTTTGGTTTTTCACAATGATTTTAGTTCCCCAACGGCTACTTCGAAAAAACTGCGCAGTCTTCTGCTTCTTGTAGGATGCTTGAGTTTCCTTAATGCCTTTGCTTCTATTTGTCTTACTCTTTCTCTTGTTACATTAAATATCAGTCCAACATCTTCAAGGGTTTTTGGAAGTCCATCATACAAACCGAATCTCAATTCAAGAATCTTTCTTTCTCTTTCATTCAAGGTTGAAAGAACACTCTGTATCTCTTCTTTTAACATAGAAGATACTGTTGCACTTGCAGGTGAAATAGCCTTTTTATCTTCAATAAAATCTTCAAAATGTGTATTCCCATCTTCTCCGACAGGTGTATGCAGTGATATGGGTTCCTGTGAAACCTTTAATATCCCTCTTACTTTTTCAACCGGGACCTTCATTTGATCTGCAATCTCTTTTTCTGCTGGTTCACAACCGTATTCCTGAAGAAGGGCCCTTGCCGCTTTATTGAGTTTGTTTATTGTTTCTGTCATATGAACAGGTATTCTGATGGTTCTTGCCTGATCTGCAATTGAACGGGTTATAGCCTGTCTTATCCACCATGTTGCATATGTTGAAAACTTAAAACCTCTCCTATATTCAAACTTTTCAACCGCCTTTATAAGTCCTATATTGCCTTCCTGTATAAGGTCAAGAAATGTAAGTCCTCTGTTTACATATTTTTTTGCAATACTTACAACAAGTCTGAGGTTTGCTTCTATAAGGTCTCTTTTTGTTTTTTTATAATTTTCAAATCTCTGCTTTATAACGTTTGCCCATTCTTGCGCTTCTTTTACAGAAGAACAACCGATATTTTTAAGTATTGGTCTTTGTTCTTTTTTCAGTTTATTATAAACAGACCGACTTTTTGTTCTTTCAACGGATTCTTGTATTTTTTCTAGCATACAACAACTTGTAAGTATTTCGTTTGTAATCTTTTCAACAATGTGTTTTGCAATGCCAATCTGGGTTACTATATTAAATATTGTTTTCCTGTGTTCAGCTCTTTTAAGCCAACCTACAATCCTGGGAAGATTTTTAAAAAGCTTTGAACGAATTACTTTTGAATCTTTGTTCAACATTCCTTCCGAGGATATCTCAAAGTTAAGAATAGCCTGTGAAAGTGCCAGTATTTCTATTTTTGCAGTTTTTGAGCCCAACACAGTTTCGCATAAAAGGTTTTCTGCTTCTTCAATCTCTTTTGCTATCCTTATCTCCTGTTCCCGTGTCAAAAGGGGTATCTGCCCCATCTGACGAAGATATAGTCTTATAGGGTCTTCTTTTAGAGCAAGTTCTTCAAGAGGAACAGGTATGTGTGAGACTCCTTCTTCAATATGAGATATTCCATGCGCGGGCAGGACCTCTATATTTTCATGGTTTAACATTGAAAATATTTCATCTATCTCATCTGCTGATGTTACATCATGTGGCAGAATATCATTTAGTTCGTCATATGTAAGAAATCCCTTTTGTTTCCCTATGTGTATAAGTTTATCTATATCCTTTGTTTTTTCTTCCTCTGGTATAAACTCTGTATTGACTAAATGTTTTTTCATAATACCCCTTGTTAAAAAGTTCAAAAATCAAACGACCCACTATCGTAGGTGCCCCGAAATCGAATTCCAAACACCACACCCAGAGGGTGCCCGAAATTCCAAATAAATATCAAATGTCAAATGACAAATCTCAAAACAAATTCCAAATACCCGTATTTCGTATACCGTATTCTCTCACCCGTTGCCCGTTGTCCATATTTCGTTTTTTTAACGGTATACGAAATATGATATACGGCTTTCACCAGTCACCACCTGTCGCATAAGGAACTTATATTTTGCTTTTAACTAATTTTTCTATATCTAAAATAATTTTTTTAACACTTTCTTCTTCTCCTTTGTTGTGAGCCTCTTTTAACCTTATATTGGATTGTATAATATTTTGCCGATTTTTCTTTTTCTTAAACCAGTTTAGAGTATCTTTCATCGCCTTTTCAGTATCCTGAATCTGACTTGTTTCTTGAATAATCTTAGATATAATACCTTTTTTATCCTCATCTATTTTTCCAAGTATAGAGGCGGCGCAAAGTTCCTCGTTTTCAATGCAAAGCTTAAATATATCTTTAACTGTTTGGTTTTCTATGTCATTTAAGGGAACCTGTTCTTTGCAGTTTTTACGAAAGCAGGGAAATACAAGAGCAAGACCTATAAACATCTTTTCTGCAATACTGATTTGTGTAGGTGACTGGTCACTTGGGATAATCCTTTGGGATTTTTGGGAAATTTTAGCAAACTGTTGTCTTATAGCAGATTCGCTTATAGAAAGTTTTTCAGCCAGCCTTGTTATGTATAAATCTCTTAAAACAAAATTTTCTATTTGCGCAATCGTTTCTAATAATTCATTAGATACCATCAAGGTATCCTGAAGGTCGTGTCCGGGATATTTCATCCTTGCCATTCTTATCCGATAGTCAAGTATATCTTCTGAGGTTTCTACGGTTTCTAAAAATTTGTCTTTCCCCTGTTTTTGTATAAATAAATCAGGGTCTTCATTTTCAGGAAGCCTCATTATGTTGACCTTAAAGCCTTTGGATATTGCAATATCAAGTCCTCTTAGTGTTGCAGACTGCCCCGCCGAATCAGAATCATATGAGAATACAATCTTTGATGTGAATCTGTTTAATGCCTGAATCTGGTCATGTGTTAAAGATGTTCCCAATGATGCAACAACATTGCCAACCCCGTTCTGATACACACTTATCATATCCATATAACCTTCAACAACTAGGACAAACCCCTTATCCCTTATCTTATCTTTTGCAACATCAAGCCCATACAGTATCTTACTTTTATTGTATAGGGGTGTTTGCGGAGAGTTAATATATTTGGGCCTGTCCATGGAATTATCCAGTGATCTTCCGCCAAATCCAACAATGTTGCCCTGCGTATCTTTTATAGGGAACATCAGTCTGTTTCTGAATCTCATATTCCAGATATTTGTCTGTCCTTTCATTATTATTCCTGCCAGTTCAAAATCATCCGATTTAAGGGCTTCTTTTTTTCCAGCCTCTAACAATCCTTCTGTGTTAAATCCACAATAACCTATCTTAAATATTTCAAGAATTTTTTGTGTGGCGCCTCTGTTTTTTATATACTGATGCGCTATTCTCCCTTCTGATGAATAAAGCATTTTTTGAAAATAGTCTGCTGCGGTCTGGTTTGCCTTTGAAATTTTGTGTATGGGTAACAAGGCAATATTGCTATTATTTTCAGGTATGGTTATACTGACATATTTTGCGACCTTTTTAACTGCCTCTATAAAACCAATATTTTCATATTTCATAAGGAATGTAAATATATTCCCACCCGCTCCGCATCCAAAACAATGAAATATCTGAAGTTCAGGATTGACAAGAAAAGAAGGGGTTTTTTCCTTATGAAACGGGCATAATGTTTTGAAATGCCTTCCGCTTTTTTTCAACAGCAGACAGTCTGAAATCACTTGAACAATATCTGCCCTGCTCCTTATATCTTCAATCAGTCTGTCATCAATTCTCATAATTTCTCTTGAAACCTGAGCAACACATTGTCTCTATATCTTTTGGTAAGATAGCATCAAACAATAAATTTAAACCAAGAATATCACTTGCAATATGACCGGCAATAATGACATTTATCTTCTGTTCTTGAACCTTTTTAAAATGTTCTTCGCTTAGGTGCATACACACAAGTGTTCCAACACCTGCGCTTGAAAGCCTGTCATAAAGTTCCATCGTTCCCTCTGTTCCGCCCGTCATATCAACCATAATTTTGCCGCACCTTGAATCGGGGCTTCCGGTAATAATTTTTGGACCGGCTTTTCTTTTTGTTGCTTCTTTGTACTCAGGTATTTGTCTTAATGTTTTAAGCACATCACCGACGGTATCCGGTTTTACTGTATCAAATTTTTTTTGTAAAAAATTCCATACCGCATTATCAGCAGGCGTATGAATGCACAAGAACGGGATGTTCAATAACCTTGCGGCATCAACCGGCTTTGTATGATTTACAGGCATAATTTTTCTTGAAACCTCCGATATCCTCTGACTTGTATAAAAATCGGCAAGGTGTAGTGGAACACCAAATGTGTTTAATAAATCTGCCTGAAGTCCCATTACCTCCGGCAATCCGGCAAGAGCGCAGCCCTGCGGATGATGTGAAATAATTGCGTCTATTTTTTTCCCTGTACTGGACAGAATATATGAAAGAATAATTTCTGATGTATCAATATCAATCCCTACAAGTATTCTTTTAATTTGTGTATCAGGACTTCCATTCAGGATGCGTGTGTCAGAATAAGGATTATAAAGAGATTCTGTATCAAAAAACTCCTTTTCATCCTCATCTTTTTTTTCATATCCTTTTTTTACTTTATCCAGTTCGGTTAATACAGCCTTTTCGCCTCTCGGATCCCATGTGATGCCCTGTTTTATAGCAGACTGATAGAGAGATTTGATGTCCATAGTAATCCTTTCTCCTAAAATTAAAATACCTTAAAAAACCAACTATGAAGTTCAACCGGGATGCGGCTTAACCAGTATCCAAGGAAGGAGCGCTCAACACTGGTTCGCAGATATTCAAGGTGAATAAGTGTGATTGCAAAAATTATAAGACTTGTTCCCAATATCCCTCTTAATATGCCAAGTGATAATCCGCCTGGTTTTTCAATACTTGCAGAGAATTTTAATTGGACAACCTTTTCAAGAAAGATGCTTGCCAATTTAATAGTTAGAATACAGGTTGCCGCTAATATTATAAACCATATAAAATCCCCGTAGGTTTCAGGTATAAGAAATCTTGTCTGGGTCCATGATGAAAGATTGTCATAAAAACGCAGAGATACAAACATTGTAACAACAATACCTATAAATTTGAAAAATTCAAGTGTAAGTCCTTTTGTCCAACCCACAAAACCGGCTCTTATCAGCAATATAATCACCAATACATCAACCCAATTAAATGTACTATGAGGCATAAGTCTCCACTACAAATATACCATTAATTTTTATAAAAGTCAAGACTTTGTATAAGTTATACACATATGCAACATATTAGTATTTTCAATAAAATAATCCATAAGGCTTTTAAGCAATAAATGGGGTCAACTCTATTTTCTCTAAAAAACCAATGTAGTATTATTAAAAAAAGAAAATAGAGTTGACCCCATTTATTGTTATTTACACATATTAAAAAAAAGTTATTTTTCTTTCCACCATCCTTGAACAAGCGTTTCTTTTGCCATCTATGTTGCTTTTGCATCGTTAGATTATTTTATTATTCTTTCTATATTTTGAGTATTCCTAATCTTTCCACTACTGTTAAGCCTATCTGTTCTTTGCCCCTTGAGAAACAGGCAGGCATCAACGACTACCAAGAGTGAAGGAAACCTACCAAAACTTCTTAGCATATAATCAGGAGGGAGCTACTCTTTTAACAATGGCAAGGTTATCTTATAGGATTGCTAACCCTGTTAGAAGTTTTTAGCGCGTATAAAACCTCTAAACAGGGCTAACCAGAAAGCAACAAACTTAAATGAGGATTTGCTTGAAAGAAGAACTAAGAAGTAAAGGGTTCAGAAGGGCTTACAAAATTGTAAATATTCAGTAAATACCGTACCAAAAAAGAAAAACTAATGTGGGGCAAGGCTTTAGCCTTACAAATACTCCGTCAAACCTTTGATCTGCCACCCCTTTATAAAAGAAAAATCTGCATAAGCCTGAGAGAATCCTTATGTGTGCCTAGTTTTGAAAAAGCGGTTGTTCTTTGAAAATTTATTAAAATTTATTTTTACTCTTTATTAAGATGTTTTTCAACTTACATCAATATTTTTTCTAGCAACATTTCATATCTTGCTGCTATGTCCTTATCGTATAAAAACACTACAAATTGGGGATACCTTTCCCATACTTTTCTATCAAGAATATATGAGCCAAAAACAAGTATTTGCCCATCTATTACAAAGATTGTAGTATCAATCTTATATCCTGAATTATTATAGAATGAGTCAACAATTGCGTTTCTTAATCTGTTAGAACCCCTAGATCTATCATCTTTTTCAAATATTCCTTTTATATCCACTCCCTCTTTAGCCTTTTTTATAACGAGATCGCGCAGTTCCTTATCATTCATACTTGGGACATAAAATGTAATACTTCTTTTTGCGCCACGTAATGCTCTTAGAAACTGCGAACGCCAGGGCTTTTTCACTCCCATATAACTTTCTATATATATATCGCCCATAAAAATACCACTTTCACTTTTTATTTCAAGTGTTTCCGGCCGAACCCTGCTTTTCCCAGCACGGCTTTTATCCTGCTTTGTTTGTTGAGCAATCATGGAACGAAGAGAGTTTAGAATATCATGAGAATAGGATTCTGATTTAAAAATAATGGCGGTATCATCTTCACGCATAAGACCGCTGTTTTTCATCCCAAAAGGCGAGACCCAAAAAAATGTTCCATCCTGTATAAAAAAATCAAATCCAGGGGCTCTTCCAAACTCAACGGGCAAAACATTGGCACCGAAGTTTGAAAGTTGCCTTATATTTACATCATCTGTTCCGCTTTTTGCGATGATATCCATCTGGATACCTTTTATATTCCTGTCAAGTAATTGTGAAAAAAGGTTTGTATCATCAAGGTTTGTCAGAGAACAATCTATTCTCTGTTTTGTATCGTTAATTATTTTTTTAAGAGAAGAATACGCCTGAGCCGTATGGACAGGAGAAAATTGCTGGAGGGTTTTTTCCTTTTCTAACTGTTCTGCAATTAAAATCCTTCTTTTATATTCTGCCA
This sequence comes from bacterium Unc6, assembly GCA_013626165.1. NCBI lineage: Bacteria > Pseudomonadati > Candidatus Omnitrophota > Candidatus Velesiimonas > Candidatus Velesiimonas alkalicola. The sequence goes on along the minus strand of NDHX01000001.1, from coordinate 165,358 downwards.
GTTCTTTTTTTGCGTCTTCATACCTTTGTTTTTCCTCTACAAGTTTTCTTAAGCGGTTGTAGAGGTTATCAGAATCTTCAATCCGTTTTATATTGCTTTTTAAGATACTTATTTCTCCAACATCCTGAACATAAATCCAGACAGTAGTATTATTTTGTTCAAGAACTTTTGCAACAAGATAGCCATAATTTTTTAATACTATCAGTTCCGCACCAGCGGATAAAGAAAATAAAAGAAAAAAAAAGATAGATATAACAAATTTCATCGTAATATTCATTAAATTCAAAATGGGGGGGCCAGGTGTGAGGGTGTCAGGGTGACAAGGTGTCAGGGTGTCAAGGGTAAAATCTTCATCCTTAGAAACCTCTATATCTCGGAAACTTAAATTTTTATTTCATTCTTATTGCAGTTCCATATGCATAGAGTCTTCCCTGGTAAAGAATATATCTTACATCAATAACTGCATCTGCCCCGAGCCTTTCAGCTTCTGTTTTCAATCTATCTGCGAGTCTGTCTATAACATCTTCACCGGCTTCGCCTGTACTTACGCTTATTATACCCCTAACTTCAAGAGACTGGTCCTTATAAACATCCAGTCCTGATGTGCTTACAATAATCGGCCTTCTAACACTTTGTTGTGCTATTGAGACTAAGACATAACCCGAACAACAAATCCCAACTATTATCAGACATATCCCGGTAATCTTTTTCATATTCCTTCCTTTTTTAAGGTGACTGGAACACCAGGGCACCAGAGCACCAGAGCACCAGAGCATCTGTTGCCGGTCGCCTGTCACCTTTTTCAGTGTCCCTCAAATGGTTCGCCTTCGGGTGTTATAAGTGTTGCAGTTAAAAATATTACAAGGTTTCTTTTTTTTCTGTCTTGTGTCTCATATCTAAATAATGAACCCAATAAAGGTATATTACCAAGGACTGGAACCTTTCTTTCTGTTCTTATATCATCATCTTTTATAAGCCCTCCCATCACCACCGTCTGGCCGCTTCTTATGCTCATGCTCGTCTCTATGCTTCTTACATCTATAATAGGCCAACCTAATTCTTTAGGGAATTCAGGACTGTCTACAACGGGAATTCTGTCAATAAGTGCCCTAATTTCCGGATGTAAGTCAAGATTTATTATCATTGAATCAAGAACAGCAGTTGGAGTAACCTCAAATATAATACCTGCAATTTCTTCATCAATATCATATGTATCTACCCAGATTGGGCGTTCTGCAGTCCCCTGGTTTGTCCTTGTTACATTTGTTGCATATGGAAGCCGCGTTATAATCTCTATGTTCGCTGTCTGTCCTGATATGGTTGTAAGTTTTGGCGAAGAAATAAGATTTACCTTGTCTAACCGTTGCAAAGCATGAAGATACATCTGAACCTGTGTTCTATTAAGTGTGGTCTTACCCAAAAAAAGGCCCAGTCCACCTCCTATGCCTGCAAGGGGGATACCAAACCCTGTTCCTGTCCGGGCAGGACCTCTCCCGTCTATTCCTGGACCCACATAAAAGTCACTCCCATCCCATCCTCTTTCCCCGCCGGGTATTAGGGGGGGTCTTCTATCTTTTCTTGTATGATACCTTATATCCTGCCATTCTATACCCATATCGGCAAGGTCAGCCAGTGCAACTTCAATAAACCTTGCCTCTATTAAAATTTGTGCTTTCCCGGCCCTTTTTTCCCATAAATCAATAAGTTCTTTTATGTTTGCATGTTCTGTGGCTGTTGCAGTAACAACAAGAAGTCCTGTAGGTTCATAAAGAACAATTTTTCTTCTGCCTGTAGGGTCAGGCCCTAAAGAACTTAAAAGCCAGTCTCTTATTGTTGTGCCAGCGATTACCTCTTCTTCCTGCGCAAATGCTTTATTACAGATCGGATTAAAAGCAGTAAATAAAATAATAAAACAAAATATCACTAAATCTATTCCTGTCCTTGATTTAATTAGTAATTGATTTATTTTCCTGTAACCCGTTGTCTGTCTCCTGTCGCCTATTTTTGTTATCATATTTCTTCTCCATCCACGGTGATAAGGGTTGCAGTTATAAATATAAGAAGGTTTGTTTTTTCCCTGGTCCTGTGTTTGTACTTAAACAGATTCCCGAGAAGCGGAATACTGCTTATTAAAGGAACCCTTTTTTCAGTAATAAGGTCTTCATCCTTTATCAATCCACCCAATATAATTGTTGACCCACTTTTTACATATACACTTGTTTCTGTTGTTCTTGTATCAATAACAGGCTGTCCCATCTCTTTAGGAATTAATGCATGTATGGGAATACGGTCCTTTAAAACATCAACAGAAGGGTATATATCAAGTGTAATAATATCTGTTCCTTCTCCAACAGTTGGGATAACCTCCAGAGTAATGCCAATCTCTTCTATGTCTGTAGTATATGTTCTGCGCCAGATGGGATTCTCTGCGGTTCCTATATTATCTGTCCTAAATTCGCTTGTATAAGGGATTTCCCTTATAATCTCTATGATTGCCGGCCGTCCTGAAAGTGTTGTTACACGGGGCGCAGAAAGAAGGTTTGCTTTACCCTGTTCTTCAAGTGCATGAAGATATGCTCTTAAGTAATCTCCTCTTAATTTTGTGATTGAAACAAAAAGATCTGCTCCGGTTGCTGTTGCTGGAAACCTTGCAAGGCCTTCTGTCCAAAAAATACCTGTCGTATCCGGTCTACCGGGATCTCCTACACCAAAATGCGCCCACTTATCATCAACCCTACCTGGACGATAAAAATACCATTCTATACCAAACTCGTCTAAGTCCTTAACTGAAACTTCAACAAATTTTGCTTCTATCATTATCTGTCTTGGAGCTGCATCAAATTTTTTGAGAAGTTCTCTTATAATGGCATGATTTGTTTTTGTATCTTTAACTGTAAGGATACCTGTTGCAGGGTCAAAAGAGATAACGCGTCTTTCTTCTGGTGGTAGCGCCTGCAAAAGAAACTGGTCAATGGACATCCCTTCACCCGGTTCTATTGTTGGTTCCTGTCCCGGAGCAGCAATGATAAAAAAGAAAACACACATCAAACACATAAAAACTGTTAGCCATTTTTTCTTATTTCGTTCCTTATTCCTGCAAATATAAGTTTTAATATACCTAAAATATTTCATACACACCTCTTTTTGAAATTCAAATATCAAAAATCTAATATCAAAATGACAGTACAAAATTTAGTAATTTTAAAGTAATTTTACATTTGGGGCATCCACACACAAAATGGATTGTATAATTTTAATTTCGGGGCACCCACACGATAGTGGGTCATTTTATTTTTGAACTTTCCAATGGTATCAGAAGTAAAAACACTGGATTTCTGTCTTCGCAGGAATAACGAATTAGCGTCCTCTATCTCTTCTATCTTCTCCATCTCTTCTATCTTCTCCATCTCTTCTATCTCTTCTATCTTCTCTATCTCTATCTATTTCAACCTCTCTTGCTCTTCTTGCTCCATATCTTAATTGATATGTTTTCAGAATAATTTCTTCTGCTTTAAGTGTTTCTTTATCAGATATCCATACATAATATGGTTCTATTTTATAACCTAATCTACTTGCTTTTAGTACCATATCTAAAAGGCTTAAAAGCGGCATTGGTGAGACTGTTTTAAATGTTATAGAAAATCCTCCGGGATGCACTCTCTTTACCGCTACCTCATCAAGCATTATGTTTATACCTGTCATTGTCATCAACATTCTTATAACATCTGATATATCTGCACCTATAAAGTCAACAGTCTGAACAAAAGGAAGTGCCTCAAGTTTGTCTTTCATCTGCTTTCTCAGTAATTCATCAGGGTCCAATTTTTCAATTTCTTCAATGCCTGGGCCTACTCTTCTTTCAGGAGAATATGCCCTTTCCACTTCTAACATCATTTCTTTTTCTGTGGCATCTTTTTTAATCTCGGCAACTTTCATATCTGCAACTGCATCTTTCGCAGAAATTTTGGCCAATGTTTTTTCTCTTTCTCTTCTTGTAATTTTTAACCATTCTTCTGCCTCTTTGTTGCCAGGTTCTCTTTGTAAAAGCTCTGCAAAGTTTGCCTCTGCAATTTCATAATTACCTTTTCTAAAGGCATTTTTCCCGCTTGCAAAAATATCCCTTTTTATATCTTCAGCCTTTCTTACAGACAACCTTTGTTCTGTCTTAAATTTTCTCTCTTTTTCTTTCTTAATCTGTTCTTCTGCTCTTGAAATCCATTGTTTTGCTATTTTGTACATTCGATTATCCTGCGGCACTTTCTTAAATGATTCAAGCGCTTTATTGTATTGCTTGTTTCTATAAAGCGCTCTGCCCTCATGATAAAAGTTTGCGCCTGACCTTTCCATTATCGCCTTGCATTTTTTAACCCAGGAAGATGCCTCCTTGTTTTCGGGGCTTGCTTGCAATGCCGCCTGGAATTCATTCAGCGCCTCCTGATATTTTTCCTGTTTATGTAATAATATCCCCTTCTGTATATGTTCTTGCGAAACTATCTGCAGCTGCTGTTTCTTTACTTTTTTCTCGGAGATAACTTCCTCCATAAACTGTTCTGCCATTTCCTGGCTTAAGGGGGGGCTTGCTTTGACAGAAGATAAAAATAAGGGGATAAATATAAAAAATAATAAACTTGCATATAAACAAGATAGACTCATCTTTCTCATACTTTCTCCTTTATAATTATTTATTATACTGATACTTCTGCGAATCCTCTTCTATTATAACATAATTTTCTTTTACATCAACTATTTTACCAGATCCAATTGTATCGCCTGTTTTTTTATTTTTAAAAATTTCGCCTGTTGGGCCCTGTATGGTTGTAATAAACAAATCTCTTTGAACAGGTTGATTCAAATACATTGTAAGTCTTTCTCCTTTATTTGATACTACCTTTATAACCTCTTTTGTTATTTTCTCTATTTCAAATACAACATCCCGTTCATCTTTTAATGAAAAAACTTCACCCACACTGAGAAATGGTTTTGAGCTTATTACATTTGAAATATTTACAGTCAACGTCCCATCTGGTTGTTGTATATAACCAACATACCGAAAAGGATAGAGTATCTGTTGTATATCAATTACGGTGTATTCAGGTTTTATCCTCTCAACAATCATTATCTGTTCCTCTCTTCTTTGAACTGTTAGTCTTGTCTTTTTAATAGCATCAAGTATAACTCTTGAAACCGGTGTGTCTGTGTGCGTCCTGATATTCACTTTTAACCCATGGGGATATAAAGCATTGAGCATCCTGTCATCAATAGTGATTGTCCCGCGCCACTGCGGCAGGCTTTCTTTTGCCTTAATAAAAATTTGTGCTAAAAATTCGTGGATTTCAATATCAATAAATTCCAGAGCAGGTAGTATCGGTTCTAAAACTGTAGGTTCATCCTCGGGGCGATTAAATATATTTTTGAACGGGATTTCTATTTTTGATATATTTTTTAGACTTTCGGCAAAAAGTGTTATTTCCTTGAAAATTTTTTCTTCTTCATCAGAAAGTTTTGCATCCTCTGTGCCCGGTTTAGATACCACAGATAAAGTTTGATTTTCCTTTCGTGGCAACATAACCAAAAAAATTGCTGACCCTATTGAGAGCGCAATAAGAAAGAAAAATAACATCCTGGCATAACAGGATAATGATAAAATAAAACCTTGCATTAATCTTTCCTCCTAAAGGCCAACTGTCTGTCCTGCTTCCCTGCTAAAAACATATGTCAAAAGTTCCACCCTAGAACTGATAAGCGGAAATTCACTTTCTTTTTGTCCTGTCGTCGTAGATGGAGATATTCCCCCAATAAAACTCATATCAATCTTTTTTACAACAAATAAAAAATCAGACTCTCTTAAAAGCATCAACATCTTCAATATATCAGATTGTGTGCCTTCTACAACAAACACAGATGGATAAATCTTATACTTATAGGGCGTGCCCTGTATCTGCTTTTCTCTGGCAGGGTGCCTACCCATTGAAACCACTTTTTTGATGCCGGCCGAACTCCATATCCTGCATAATTCTTGACATATTTCCAACTCTTTTATTATAACAGGTATTTGGTCTGCCGGAGGAACAGTTTTCGGAAAACCAAGGTCTGGGGGCAATATGCCTGCGAGATCAGACGCTCTTATTCTTTCCTGAAATGCCCTCATGTCTCCAATAAATCTTATGGGATTTTTTTCAACTTCTGTCGGTTCAAACATAGAGGGTTTAGAAAAATAATTATCAATACTTTTAAATATTTCTTCAGACTCTTGTATTCTTGTTTGATAAATCTTGATAACATCTGGAGAATATTTTTCAGGGCCAATTGCATCTATCTGATGCTTGAGGTCTGAAATCTGAGTGGTAAGTATCTGTTTTTGTCTGAACTGGGAAATAACACTCCAGACTGAAATAAAAAGAAGAATCATTACAAACAGCATCAGAACAACAGACAATAGGTACTTTTTTATCATACTAAAACTCATCCTCTCTTCTTCTTCTGTCTTCACCAGGCATAGGGGGCATCCCGGGAAAACCTACCTCTGTTTCTCTTTCCGCTACCCCTATCTCTTCTGCTGCGACAAAAAGAATAGCCCTTTGCAGTTCAGGGTTTACAACCTCTGCTGTAATTGTAAAAACAATATTTTTCTGCGGTATAACCTCCTCCTCAGAGATATCCGATATTACAACATCCTGAAACCTTCCTGTTTTTGACAGCTTATTTGGAACCTCACTTACGGTTGCATAACCCTGAAGGTTAGAATTGTCTGTTTTCGCTCTCATTCTTATTTTTATCGTATCCTTCTCAAATACAGGCATAAAATTTGTTATCCACACCTCTTGAGGAAGATCTTTGTTTATATTAATGATTGTATTAAGCCAATATTGTCTTGCCTTTGTAATGTTTTCTAAAAATTTTACCTTTTGAATCTGTGGCTCTATCTGACTTTTTAATTCCTTAAAGCGTGTTTCATGCGCTTTAAGTTCAGTTCTTTCTTTTTTCAACATATTTAATTCGGAATTTTTTCGTTCATTGTCCACTTTCACAAATTGTCCACCCATATAGATAATACCAGCAGCAAGTGCAGCAGCCATAAAAAAATAAGGCACAGAGAGTCTTACCTGTCTTGCATTAGCATAGTTTGAAGGCAGAAGATTAATACTAATAGGAACATCTGTAATATCTCTTAGCGCCATTCCAAAGGCGACAGAGAACCTGCAAGAAAAATCGGTTCTTTCTTTGAAATCTTTATAACAATTAGCAGAAACAGAGACACTGTCAAACATTCCACCGGGCATGACTGGAATATTCAGGTTTTTTTCAAAAAACTTATCAATGCCTTTCAGGTTTGATCCTCCGCCTGTAAGATATATCCCGCCAAAAATAACACCGGGAGATTGTATCTTGTAAAAACCGATGGAACGGGAAACCTCTGAAAGAATGTCCATTAATGAAAAACTTATGGTCCTGGAAATTTCCTGTTGTTCTGTGGAAGACACACCCATCTGTTCCTGATCCATCAAAAAAACACCTTCTTTTCTTTTTAAGTCTTCAGCCTCTTTGAGTCTGGTATTATATTTTTCAGCAATAGCATGTGTGGTGTTTTCTCCACCCATGGGAATAGAACGAGCCCACATCTTCTTGTTTTCAACTATGATAAGATTTGTTGCCTGCGTGCCAATATCAAGAACAATGAGCGGCCTATCAATAGACCTTCTGTGTGAAACAGCATTGTATAAAGCAACAGGAACAGCATCCACAATAGCAATATCCAGCGGCACTTTTGTAGATACAAGATGACTCATAATATCCTGTATAACTTCTTTTTTTACCGCAACAAGTATCACATCTGTTTCTGGTGCAGATGAAGAAGATAGCACTTCATAATCCCAGATAACTTCGTCCATCGGGAACGGCACCTGTTGCTGAGCCTCATATTTAACTATCTGACCTATCTTATGTTTGGAAACCCTCGGAAGTTTTATTGAACGAACTATGCAAGACTGCCCTGAAATTGAAATTGTAACCTTAGGATTGCGAATTTTTTCTTCGGAAAGAATTTGCCTTATTGCATCATTAACTAACCGGGTTTGTAACCGTGCCTTGTCGTCTGAATCTGCAATCTGCTGTACATCTATTTCAACTATCCTTGCACGCAAGACTTCTATACCTTTGCCTGTCTTTGCAAGTTCAATAAGTTTAACAGAAGAGGCCCCAATATCTATGCTTATGGATTTTTTCATGCCGAATAATCTTTCCCCTATATCTATCTAAACCCCACCCGTCGGGGTATTGTACCAAAAAAACAAATTTTGTCAAACACAAAAAATAATTTTTTTAACTATAAAATTTTTCTTGGGTCCTGTATTTTACCTGCTATTGCAGAGGCAGCAACTGTTGCAGGAGATGCAAGATATATAAAAGCATCTGGATTGCCCATTCTTCCTTTAAAATTTCTATTAGCGGTTGATATGACATTTTCTCCGTCGGAAGGAATCCCGTTATGTGTTCCAACGCAAGGACCACAACCAGGAGTTACAATTGCTGCGCCTGCTTGAACAAAAATTTGTATGATACCTTTTTCCATTGCTTCTATGTATATATCCTTTGATGCGGGAGCAATAATAAAGCGGACATCTTTTGAAATTTTCTTACCCGATAATATTTTTGCAGCAATAGACAGGTCTTCAATTCTGCCGTTGGTACAGGTTCCAAGGTATGCAACCTGAATAGGTAGACTTAAAACTTCTTCAATACTACATACATTATCTACTGAATGGGGTTTGGCAATTTGGGGGGGGATATCTTTGACATTATAAACATATTCCTGAACATACCTTGCATTCTTATCAGGAAAAACAGGCCTTGGTTTTCTTTTGCTATGCTTTGAAGTCCATTCAATGGTACTGTCATCTGCCTGCATAAGTGCACACTCGCATCCAAGTTCAACGCCCATATTTGCAATGGTGAACCTTGCCTCAATACTCATATCAGATATTGCAGGCCCTTCAAACTCTATTGATTGATATGTGCAACTGTCAACTCCTAATTTTCCGGCAATATAAAGAATTACATCTTTTGAATAAACCCCTTTTTGAAGATTACCCTCTAATCTTACTCTTACAGACTCAGGGACCTTAAACCAGTTTTTCCCCGTGCCAAGAACTACTGCAAGGTCGGTAGAACCCACACCTGTTGCAAAAACATTAAGCGCCCCATATGTGCAGGTATGTGAGTCTGCTCCCATAACAAGATCTCCGGGCAAGATGTGCCCTTGTTCCGGTATTACATTGTGACAAACACCGCACCCGACATCATACAATATAGAGTTTGTTCGGCTTGCAAAATCCCTCATCTTTTTATGAACAGTTGAAACACCCAAGTTTGGACTCGGAGCTGAATGGTCTATAACCATAGCAAACTTATTTTTCATTGCTAAACTTAAATCCAATTTTTTAAAAGAATCTATAACAAGCGAACTTGTCCCATCCTGAGAAAAACAAAAATCTACACCACATATGGCAATATCGCCAGCCCGTAATCTTTTCCCTGAATGGTTTGACAAAATCTTTTCAGCTATGGTCATACCTTCTCTCAAGAACACACGAGCAGTTTGATATTTGTTTTTTCTACTATCTACCACCTACTATCTACTATCTACTACCTACTATCTACCACCTACTATTTTCTGTGGAATATTCTCTTTATTTTTTTAATTGCACCTTTTTTTTCTTCTGTAGGTTGAGTGGGATGTTTTTCTACAGTCTTCTTATCTACAGCCTGCTCTGGCTGTTCAATAGACTTCTGCCTTTTTTCTACAAGTTCAAATACACATAATTGTGCCCCATCACCTGCCCTGAATTTGCTTTTTACAATTCTTGTATATCCTCCCTGTCTATTGGCAAATAAGGGCGCAACTTCACTAAAAAGCATATGGACAATGTTTTTTTTACCAAGCATTTTTTCAGTCATTCTTCTTGCAGCAAGTGTATTTTTTTTTCCAAATGTTATGAGTTTTTCAATAAACCTTCTTGAAAATTTTGCCTTCTGAACAGTTGTTGTAATTTTTTCATTTTCAAAAAGGCTGGTTGCCATATTTCTTACCATTGCTGTTCTATGTCCTGTGGTGCGTGAAAGTCTTTTATTATCCTTTCTATGTCTCATACCTATTCTCCTGTTCTTCCTTTTTCATCCCCAATGAAAGTCCCATGCTTTGCAATATATCTTTGATCTCTACAAGTGACTTTTTACCAAAATTTCTGAAACAAAGTAATTCTTCTTCGGTCTTGGTCACAAGCTCTCCAATGGTTTTAATATTGGCCTCTTTAAAACAATTAGTGCTTCGGACAGAAAGTTCAAGATCAGAAACCGACATATGAAGTTTTTCCACTGTCTCAACATCTATTTTCTTTTCCTCAAGTCTCTCCTCTTCTGCGGGCTGATAGATTGTAAATATATCAAAATGTCTTTGTAATATTCGGGCAGCAGATACTATTGCATCCTTCGGTGTAATTGCCTTGTTTGTCCAGATATTAAGTATCAACTTTTCATAGTCCGTTACCTTACCCACACGGGTATTCTCCACAAAATAATTCACCTTTACAACGGGGGTAAAAACAGAATCAACAGCAATCCAACCTATTGGCTGATGTTGTTTTTTATTTTTTTCTGCTGGAACATATCCTCTTCCTCTTCCCACTTCTATTTCCATATTCAAAGATGCATCTTTCCCCAGCGTTGCAATGTGAAGTTCCGGATTCAATATTTCAATCGTTTCATCTGTTATAATATCAGAAGCAAACATCTCTTTCTGTCCTTGGGCTTTAAGATAAATCCGTTTTGGACTCGGAGAATGAGATTTTAAAACAAGCTTCTTAAGGTTAAGTATAATCTGTATAGCTTCTTCTGTAACCCCCGGTATGGTTGAAAATTCGTGCCGAACACCTTCAATACAAACACCTGTAACAGCCGAACTTTCTAGCGAAGAAAGAAGTACTCTTCTTAGAGAATTGCCGACTGTTACACCATATCCTATTTCAAATGGTTTTGCAATAAATTTTCCATATGTTGACGTATATGTATCCTCATCACATTCAAGTCTTTGTGGTATCTCAAAACCTTTCCAGACCACTCCCATTATTCCCCCTGTTTTAGTTATATAGGTTATTTAGAATATAATTCTACTATCGTCTGCTCATTAACCGGAACCTGAATATCAGCCCTGTCCGGAGGTCTTGATACCTCCCCTTCAAGTGTATCAAGATGAACATTAAGCCATGAAGGAACTCCCCTGGACTTAACAATCTCTGCGGTTTGTTTTACCTTGTTTATAACATTTTCCTTTCCCACTATTTTGAATCTGTCACCCGGTTTTACAAGAAATGAAGGAATATTAACCTTCTGGTCGTTAACTACAACAAAGCCATGCCTTACTATCTGCCTGGCTTCACCACGGGTTCCTGAAAAACATGCCCTGAATATAACATTGTCTAATCTGGTCTCCAATTGTTGCAACAACATTACACCTGTAATACCTCTTTTCTTTGCGGCTTTTAAAAAATAATTCTTAAACTGGGTCTCACCAATACCATACAGCCTTTTTAGTTTCTGCTTCTCACGAAGTTGTAACCCATAATTAGATAATTTTGATTTCCCCTTTTTCCCATGCTGTCCGGGAATATACTGTCTTCTATCAAATGCACATTTTCCCGTTGTACATCTGGATGTTTTTAAGAAAAGCTTTATCCCTTCTCTTCTGCAAAGACGACAGGATGGTCCTGTATATCTTGACATTTATACCCTCTCTGTAATCTACACCCTTCTTCTTTTTGGTGGACGACAACCATTATGCGGTACCGGTGTTTTATCTTTTATTATTGTTATATGAAGACCGCCTGCCTGCAAAGCCCTTATAGCAGACTCTCTTCCGGCGCCCGGACCTTTTACGCAAATCTCCACTTCTTTTACACCACAATCAAGCGCTTTTTTTGCTGCATGGCTTGCAGCAATCTGTGCAGCAAAAGGCGTAGATTTTCTTGAACCACTGAAACCAGCACTGCCTGCACTTGCCCACGCAACAGTATTGCCTGTCTTATCTGTAATACTGATTATTGTGTTGTTGAAACTTGCCTGAATGTGCGCAACACCGCTACCTACTACCCTTGTGATCTTCTTTTTCCCTTTTTTTTGGGCACCTACACCAGGAGTGTCAGGGTGTACTTTTTTAGAATTTTCTTGTTGCTCTTCCACTTAATCCCCCTTTTCTGATAAATTACAAATCCCAAACACCTGTATTTCGTATTCCGTATATTATATTCCACTTCTTTTTCTTTATACGGTATACGTACGACGGACAACGATATACATCTTTTACCTATCTACTACATACTATGTTTTTGACGCTCCTGCTGATACCGTTTTTTTCTTCAGTCTTATGCCTCTTTTAGGTCCTTTGCGTGTCCTTGCATTTGTATGAGTCCTCTGGCCACGCACTGGAAGTCCTTTTTTATGGCGCGTTCCTCTGTAGGAACCTATATCCATAAGACGTTTTATATTCCCTGATGTTTCCCGTCTTAATTCTCCTTCAACCCTGTAAGACTTCTGTATGATAGAAGATATGCGAGAAACTTCTTCAGCTGATAACTCTTTTCCTTTCTTACCTGGATTTATCTGTGCCTCCTGTAATATACGATTAGATAAAGCCCTACCTATACCGTATATCGTCATTAATCCGATTTCTATTCTTTTATCTTTTGAAACATCAACACCTGAGATTCTCGGCATTTCTCCCCCCAATTATAGGGCACCAGAGCACCAGTCATCTTGTTTCATTGTTTATCCCTGCCTTTGTTTATGTTTTGGTATCTTACATATCACCCTTACAACACCTTGACGCCTTACAATCTTACATTTTTCACAAATTCTTTTAACTGATGATCGAACTTTCATAACTTCCCCCCTACCTCCTACCTACTACCTACTATTTCATATTCTATAAACTATCCTTCCCTTATTTAGGTCGTAAGGAGACACCTGCATTTTTACACGATCACCCGGCAATAGTTTTATATAATTAAGTCTCATCTTCCCGCTAAGGTGTGCAAGTAAACGATGTCCATTATCAAGTTCAACCCTGAACATCCCGTTTGGAAGAGATTCTATAATTTTGCCCTCAACCTCAATTGCTTCTTCTTTTGGCATAGATTCCTTTTACTATTCCCACTGTGTTAAGATTTGGGGTTCTTCATCTGTAATACATACTGTATGTTCAAAATGTGCGGAAATCTTTCCATCCTTTGTTACAGCAGTCCAGCCGTCATCAAGTATTAGGACATCAGAGACACCTGCATTTGTCATCGGCTCTATTGCAAATACCATTCCCGGTTCTAATCTCGGGCCATTGCCCTTATCTTTAAAGTTTGGTATCTGGGGTTCCTCATGAAGAGACTTACCCACACCATGCCCTACAAATTGTCGGACAACAGAGAAATTTTCTCTCTCAACACAATTCTGTATTGCGGCTGAAATATCATAAAGCCTGTTTTCTTTTCTTGCTTGTTTTATTCCTGCATACAACGCCTGTTTTGTTACATCTAATAATTTTTGTGTCTCTTTACTTATATCCCCGATAGGGAATGTCCACGCCATATCCCCGTACCAGTTTTTATAACATACTCCAATATCTATGCTTATTATATCCCCATTTTTAAGAACCCTGTTGTTGGGTATTCCATGGATAACCTCGTCATTGATAGATGTGCAGATATGACCGGGATATGGTTTCATTGTATGTTTTTCATTTCCGCTATATCCCCAAAATGCAGAAACAGCACCAAAAGAACAAATATGTTTATTGGCAATTTCATCAAGATATAAGGTCGTTACACCGGGTTTTAAGTGATGCCTTAACATTCTCATTGTATCTACAACAATCTTGCAGGCATTTTCAATAAAATGTATCTGCTGTTTATTTTTAACAGGTATCATCTTTTAAAAAACCAGAGCACCAGGCACCAGAGCACCAGGCACCAGTTACCTTGTTTTTTATTTCTTCAAACGCTTCTTGGACTTCCAAATCTCCGTTTATTGTTTTCAATAAACCACTTTTTTTATAATAATTCAATAACGGTGTTGTTTTATTCTTATAAACTTCAAGCCTTTTTCTTATGGCCTCTGGTTTATCATCTTCTCTATGGTATAGTGGGCCTTTGCATTTATCACATACACCTGCAATCTTGGGAAGCATATTGGTTAGATGATAATTTGCACCACAATTTCTACACACCCTTCTCCCGGAAAGTCTCCTTAATACAGTTTCTTCAGATGTTTCAAAATACACCACAGCATCTAAAATTATCCCTTCATCTGCCATTACAGTATCAAGTTTTTTAGCCTGATTGGATGTTCTGGGAAATCCATCTAATACAAATCCTTTATTATTGGTATTGCTACTTATTTTTTCCATCACCATAGATATCACAATGTTATCCGGAACAAGTTCACCTTTGAGCATATAGTTTTTAGCTTTCAATCCTAAAGGTTCTTTATTCTTTATAGACTCTCTTAATATATCGCCGGTGGATATATGAAGCGTTTCCCATTGCACTGCAAGATTAACCGCCTGTGTCCCTTTTCCTGCACCGGGAGGGCCTAAAAATATCAGTTTTATTGTTTTCACTAAAAAATTATCCTATCTTCTTCCCTTTATCCTTCCCTTTTTCATAAAACCCTCATAGTCTCTCATAAGAAGGTGAGTTTCTATCTGGCGGCTTGTATCAAGCATAACACCGACAACAATAAGAAGCCCTGTGCCGCCAAAAAAGCTTGCCGGAAGATACGGAATCCTAAACCAGTATGTAATCAAATCCGGAAATATCGCAACAAGGGCAAGGAAAAGTGCTCCGGGAAGTGTAATCCTTGTCATAACAAAATCAAAATAATCAGCAGTTGGCTTACCCGGTCTTATGCCGGGGACAAAACCGCCATATTTCTTCATATTCTCTGCAATATCTATGGGATTAAATACTATTGCCGTATAAAAATATGCAAAAATAATTATAAGCATTGCATAAAGAGATGTATAAAGTATATGTCCTCTTGTTAACCAATCTGCAAACTTACGAAATGCCTCATTAGGAATAAAACTGGCAATTACAGCCGGGAACATAATAATGGTTTGTGCAAATATAATGGGAATAACACCGGCCTGATTTACTCTTAATGGTATATATGTACTTGCTCCGCCATACACTTTCCTGCCAACAACCCTTTTTGCATATTGTACTGGTATTTTTCTTGCAGCCTGTGTTATCAAAACAATTGCCATTGTAACTGCAACAAGAAGTACAAGAAGCGGTATAATAGTGTAGGCTTGCACCTGTCCTAATCTGACAACCTCTACCATAAGTCCAATAGCAGCAGGTATTCTTGAAACAATGCCTGCTGCGATAATAAGCGACATACCATTCCCAATCCCATATTCCTGTATCTGCTCGCCGAGCCACATAATAAATGTTGTCCCTGTCGCCATTGAAAGTATGGCTACAAAACGAAAAGGCAATCCAGGATTTAAGACAAGAGAGAAACCACCCGTATTCCTTGGATTCTCAATCCCAACACTTATAAGCATTGCCTGAAATATGCCTATCCCGATTGCTGCATATCTGATATACGTATTTAATTTTCTTCTTCCACTTTCTCCTTCTTTTGCAAGTTTTTCTAATGAGGGAACAACAGCGGTAAGAAGTTGAAAAATAATAGAAGCAGAGATATATGGCATAATACCAAGCGCAAATACAGTCAACTGACTCATTGCACCACCTGTAAAAAGATCCATCATTCCAAATACAGCCTGCCCGGCAAAACCCATCTGCAACTGTCTAATAAACTTCCCCAGCTCAACATGGTCTATACCCGGCACAGGGATATAAGAACCTATCCTCAAGACACACAGAAGTGCAAGAGTAATAATAATCTTCTTTCTTAAATCCTCTATTTTAAAAGCATTTGCAAATGCCTTAAACATATCACTCCTTTATGCCTGGATTCCCCGCTATGCACACTGGCAGGCAGGACCTATTGAATCGTGGAATGACGAAAAAACTTGTCCCCATGAAACTATCTCCTATATCTTCTTTTATTGTCCTGTCCAAGAAAATCCTACTTTGGTATAAACTTATTGAGGTATGGACCTTAAAGCAACAGCTTTGCCACCTGCTTTCTCTATTTTGTCCACTGCACTTTTTGAAAACGCATTTGCCTGCACACTAACATTTTTGGTTAATTCTCCTTTCCCAAGTATTTTTACAGGACCGTGCTTTATCCATCCTTTTTCTATCATTGCTTTTAAGTCAATTTCTGTATTATCTTGCAATGTATTCAATCTATCAAGATTTACTACCTGATAGACAGTTTTGGGATAACTTGTAAAACCTCTTTTAGGTATTCTTTTTATAAGAGGGGTCTGTCCTCCTTCAAAACCCGGTTTCGTGGCTCTTCCCGCTCTTGATGTCTGCCCCTTTTGTCCTTTGCAGGATGTTTTCCCATGCCCTGAGCCAGGCCCACGGCCGACCCTTTTTGCATTCTTTCTCCAACCCTTAATTTTTGCAATCTCATTCAATTTCATCTTTTAATCCTGCCTTTCCCATTTTTTTGAATGCATCAACCGTTGCTCTTACAACATTTACAGGATTATCAGATTTAAGACATTTTGCAAGTATGTCTTTTATACCCGCCACTTCACAAACTGCTCTTACGGCACCACCTGCAATGACACCGGTACCCCTTGATGCAGGTTTAATTAAAACTCTTGCAGCCCCACAGTGCCCTATTGCCTGGTAAGGAATAGTTGTACCTTTTAACATAACATTAAATAAAGACTTACGGGCCTCGTTCCCACCTTTTCTTATGGCATTTACTACCTCGTTTGCCTTGCCCACACCAAAACCAACCTGTCCCCGGGTATTGCCTGTAACAACAAGAGCGCTAAATGCCATTCTTCTTCCCCCCTTTACAACCTTTGCGGTTCTGTTTATACTTACAACCTTTTCTATCCATTCCTCTTCTTTTTCTTTAACCATAAAGGGCGTGATTGTTTCTTTCTGCAAAGAATCTGACCTTTTAACATTAGGAGTAACTTCTATAACTGGTGCATCCTGGGTTGGGGACTCTGTGGATGTTTTTTCTTCAGATATTTTTAATTCCTCGGCCAAATTAACCCCCTTTAAAACTTCAAACCTGCCTTGCGAGCTGCGTCTGCAAATGCCTTTATCTTCCCGTGATAAAGATAGCCACCCCTGTCAAATATGACTTCACTGAGCCCTTTTTCCACAGCAATCTTTGCTATTTTTTCACCAAGTGATTCTGCAGACTTAATATTTCCACCTTTTTGCCCAGAAAATTCAGGGCTTAAAGTAGAAAATGAAACCAGTGTCTTTCCTTGCGTATCATCTATAATCTGAGCGTATAAATTTTTATGACTTCTATGAACGCAAAGTCTCGGTCTTTTCTCAGTTCCTGATATTTTTTTTCTTATACGCTTGTGGCGCCTGAGCAATCCTATTTGATTATTTACTTTCATGTGCCCCCATAAACAATATTTACCGTAGAGACCGTTCTCCGAAGTGCCACACCCGGAAAGTATCCGAAGATACAAACCCCGTTTAGAAGTTTTTTTACTTCTAACGAGGAAATCTTAAACAAATCTCAAATTACAAATAAATTCAAAACATAATCCCCCCCCCATCTGAAGGATACCCTGGTGCCAGGGGTTCCAGTCGCCAGTCCCCATTTTTTATCCTACCTCCTACCTACTATCTACTACCTACTATCTACTACCTACTATCTACTGCCTACTATCTACTACCTACTACCTCCTGCCTCTTATGCCAGTCACCATTTTTTCCTCTATCTACTAGATACTAATTTTTATTTTCCTGCTACTGCCTTTCCAGCCTTTTTCCTGACAATCTCTTTGTTATATCTTATGCCCTTACCTTTATACGGTTCAGGCCTCATAACACCTCTTATCTCTCCTGCAACCCTGCCCACTAACTCCTTATTAACCCCTTTTATAATTATTGATGTAGGTTTGGGAACTTCTATGATTATGCCAGCAGGTATATCATAATTGATAGGGTGTGTGAAACCTAAATATATATTTAACTTTTTTCCCAAAACCTGTGCCCTGTAACCAGCACCAACAATATCAAGTTCCTTTTGAAAACCTTCTGATACGCCTTGAATCATATTTTTAATATGACTCCTGATGGTCCCCTGAATTGTATTCCAGTGTGATGCATTTTGTGCGCCCGTACCTTGCGTAGTAATAAAAATTTGATTTTCATTCTGCTGAATTTGAACACCTGTTGGAAGAGTTTTTTCACACGCTCCTTTTGGTCCGGTTATTACAACAGTATCAGACTTTATCTGTGTTGTAACGCCCTTTGGCAACAAAATCGGTCTCTTGCCTATCTTTGACATATCTTCCTCTTTAATAGTGCACCAGTGCACCAGTGCATCAGTGCATCAGTGCATCAGTGCACCAGTGCACCGGTCACCTGTCACCTGTTTACCTATCCCCTACCATATCCTGCAAACAACTTCTCCGCCTATTTTGTTCTTCCTTGCCTCTTTATCCGTCATAATTCCTTTTGATGTGGATACAACAGCAACACCTAAGTGCCTTCTGATTTTTGCCAATTTATTAACATCTGCATAAATTCTTAAACCAGGTTTTGAAATTTTTGAAATACCCTGAATTACAGGTTCCCCTTTTCTTGTCATTCTTAAGTATACACGATATCTGTTTTTTACTCGTGGTAAGCCTTTCTGGCCTTCTTCCAATTGCTTATAATTAAGAATATACCTTTCTTGTTTTAATATTCTTAATATTTCACTTATAAGACGAGAACTACAAACATCAACATTTTCTTTTCTTGCATTACTTGCATTTCTAATTCTTGTAAGAAAGTCTGCCACAGGGTCAGTTAAAGCCATTCATTCCTCCTGAATTTTTACCAACTTGCTTTTACAACACCTGGAATTTCTCCCCGGGATGCTAACTCTCTGAAACAAAGCCTGCAAAGTTTAAATCTTTTTAAGTATCCGCCACTTCTTCCGCATTGTCTACATCTGTTATACGCCCTTGTCTTAAATTTTGGCAGTCTATTTGCCTTATTTATCAAAGACTTTTTTGCCATAAAATTCTCCTATTTCTGAAATGGCATACCAAGCAATTTAAGCAATTGATATGACCCATTTGGACTTCCGTTCTTTATAACAATTGTTATATTCATACCAAATACTTTTGTAACCCTGTCTATGTCAATCTCCGGAAATACCGTATGTTCTAGCAGACCAAGATTATAATTTCCCTGTCCATCAAAACCTTTAACAGAAACACCCCTGAAATCCCTGATACGAGGAAGCGTTGCATTAACAAGCCTGTCAAAAAACTCATACATCCTTACCCCTCTTAATGTAACCATACATCCTATTGTCTGTTTTTCTCTTATCTTAAAATTTGCAATAGCCTTCTTCGCTCTTGTTATAACCGGCATCTGTCCGGTAATTGTAGCAAGGTCATTTCTTATGCCTTCAAGTATCTTTATATCTTTTGCCCCTTCCCCACAACCAACATTTACAACAATCTTGGACATCTTGGGCAATGCCATTACATTGTTTATCCCTATATTTTTCCTTAAATGGGGGATTGTTTCTTTCCTGTATTTTTCAAGTATTCTCGGCATCATATGATCGCTTCCTTGCACTTTTTACAATAACGAATCTTCTTTGCAAGTATGGAGGAGCCACTTTGCGATGATTTTGAATCCTCTATCTTAAAACCAACCCTTGCCGGTTTTTTGCATTTACTACATAGTGGCGCAATATTGCTTACATTTATAGGCGCCTCTTTTTCAACTATACCGGCTGGCTCATCCTGTTTCCTTTTTTTTAAGTGCCTTTTCACAATCTGGATTCCCTGGACAAGTGCTCTTTCGGGTTTTCCGCAGGAGGTAAAAATTTTTAAAACCTTTCCGGTCTTTCCCCTGTCCCTTCCTTTTAAAACAACAACTGTATCATCTTTTTTAATTTTAAACATAAGTATTTCCCTTTTTAAGTTTATGTTTATACCAGTTCCGGCGCCAAAGACGCAATCTTTATAAACTCCTTATCTCTTATTTCTCTCGCAATGGGACCGAACACACGGGTTCCACGAGGATTTCCTTGGGGATCTATAATTACAATTGCATTTGAATCAAATTTAACAGCAGAACCATCTTTTCTTCTTATCCAGTTTTTAGTTCTTACTATAACTGCTCTTGTAACCTCGCCCTTTTTTACAACAGCATCAGGCGAAGATTCTTTTATATTGCATGTAATAATATCACCGACTCTTCCAGTAAGTTTTCCTCCCTTATAAAGAACACCTATCATAGAGGCTCGTTTTGCTCCTGTATTATCTGCAACATCTAATATAGTTCTCATCTGTATCATTGCTTAAATTGCCTCTTTAAAACAAAATCCGCTATTTGTCATTTTATAATCCACATGAAATTAAAGTTTTTTCACCACTTCTACAACACGCCACCTTTTATTTTTTGAAAGAGGGCGGGTTTCCATTATTTTTACTTTATCACCCAATTTTGCAATGTTTTCATTATGAGTCATAAAATTTTTAGCCCTTGATACAATCTTCCCATATACAGGATGTTTGGCTCTTCTTGTAACCTTAACAATCACCGTCTTATTCATTTTGTCGCTTACAATAACACCCTCTTTAACTTTTCTTTTTCTTACCCTACCTGTCATTTTTGCTCCTTTTGATTCATTACTGTTAAAATTCTTGCAATGTCCTTTCTTATGTTTCTTACCTTCCCGCTGGATTGCGCTTCACCTGTCTTTTTTCTACATTCAATATCATAAATCTCTTTTTTTAAAGAGCCAAGCCTGTTTTTTCTTTCCTCAGCGGAGAATGTTCTTATTTCTTTCGCTTTCATACTATCTTCTTTGCTTTCCGGTATTTCTATTGCTTCTTAAAATTACCATTCTTTATGGGTAATATTTTTTAAAAAAATTTAACAACAATCTTATCTTTTTCAATTTGTATTATACAGATGTTTTCTTGCAACAAAACATGTTCTTATCGGCAACTTGTGCGCTGCAAGTCTGAATGCCTCTTTTGCAACAGTACCCGGAATACCCTCTAATTCGAAAAGAATTTTACCCCTTTTTACAACAGCAACCCAATTTTCAACTGCCCCCTTGCCTTTGCCCATCCTTGTTTCTGCCGGTTTTTTAGTAACGGGCTTATCCGGGAAAAGCCTTACATAAAGTTTTCCTCCTCTTCTTACTGCACGGGTTAATGCAACACGTGCCGCTTCAATCTGTCTGTTGCCTATCCAACCATTTTCAAGTGCTTTTAAACCGAACTCGCCAAATGAAATGTTAGAACCTTTTGTTGCAATCCCCTTTCTTCTGCCTCTTTGTGCTTTCCTATATTTTACCCTTTTGGGCATCATTAAAGCCATATCAACTCCCCTTCATAAAAACACACCAATTTGAGAAATAAAAAATTCCAAAGTTTGATAATTGGGATTTGAAAAATTGATTATTGTTTAGCGCCTGGTGTTTAGAACTTGGTTATT
The DNA here is from genome assembly GCA_013626165.1 of bacterium Unc6. NCBI lineage: Bacteria > Pseudomonadati > Candidatus Omnitrophota > Candidatus Velesiimonas > Candidatus Velesiimonas alkalicola. Next base: position 143,729 of record NDHX01000001.1, on the reverse strand, counting down.
GGTTATTCTTTCCTATCTACTACCTACTTGTTTTTACCTATTCACCTATTTTTTTGTGGCACTATTTCTCCACTATATATCCAAACCTTTACACCTATTGTTCCATACATAGTAAGCGCCTGTATACATGCATAGTCAATATTAGCCCTTAATGTAGAAAGAGGAACTTTCCCTTCTTTTCTTGTTTCTTCTCTTGCCATTTCGGCACCTGCAAGTCTTCCCGCACAGGCTATTTTTATGCCTTTTGCTCCTGCATTCATACTTAACTGTATCGCCTTTTTCATTGCTCTTTTGTATGAAATACGTTTCCGTATCTGATATGCAATATTTTCAGCAACAAGTCTTGCATTAAGGAGCGGCTCTTTTACATCCTGAATATCTATATAAACTTCTTTATTATTTGTAATTTTTTGTAAATCTTCCTTGAGCCTGTCAACATCTGCCCCTTTTCTTCCTATGATAATTCCCGGTCTGGCAGTATGTATAATAATCCGCACACGGTCGCCTGCTCTTTCTATATCAACCTTTGCAACCATTGCCTGAGCAAATAACTTATAGATATATTTTCTTATACCAACATCCTCGTTTAATAGGTCTGCATAATCTTTCGCAGGCGCAAACCAACGAGAACTCCAGTCTTTTACAATCCCTAATCTTAAACCAATAGGATTTACTTTTTGTCCCACATTTTACCTCCATCTCCTACCTACTACCTACTACCTACTATCTACTATTATTTTACTGCTAATTCCACCCCGATATGACAGGTCTTTTTTTTTATTTGCATAGCCCTTCCCATCGGAGCAGCCCTGAATCTTTTCCCATATCCAAGCAAGGGACCTTCATCTGCCCATATATGTTTTATAATAAGGCCGCTTGTGTCTATAGTAGGAGAAGACCTTTTTGCATTTGTCTCCGCCGATTTTATAACTTTTTCAACTGGCAGCCTTGCAGACTTGTTAACACCGATGAGTATTGAATATGCCAGTTTAAGCCTTTTACCACGAACAAGGTCAATAACACCCCTTACCTTTCTCGGTGTCATTCTTATATAACGAGCAAATGCTTTTGAAACAATTCTTGTATCTATTTTTTTTGCCATGTCAATTCCCCATTAAATCCTAGAAAAGATAATCCACCCCTGCCTTTCTTTACAAAAGGAAGGGCGGGGCACCCATCCAAAGGATGGGTCGGGGGATTATGTTTTCTCCTGCCCAAAGGGTGCCCTGGTGCCCGGGGTTCCAGTCACCGGTCACCAGTTACCATTTTTTTTCCTACCTACTATCTCCTATCTACTACCTACTACCTACTATCTACTACCTACTACCTACTACCTACTACCTACTACCTACTACCTACTACCTACTACCTACTATCTACTATCTACTACCTACTGTTTCTTTTACTTTCTTCTTTTAACTATGTATTTATCAGAAACCTTGTGTTTCTTCCTTGTCTTAAATCCTTTTGCATACTGACCCCACGGACTTCTTGGCTGTCCACCGGAAGCTTTCCCTTCACCTCCGCCCATCGGATGGTCATGGGGATTCATTGCAACACCACGAACTTTTGGCCTTCTTCCCATATGCCTTGCTCTACCGGCTCTGCCAAGAGAAATTGTGCCGTGTTCTATATTCCCTACCTGTCCTATTGTTGCATAACAATTAAGACTAAAAAGCCTTACCTCGCCTGAGGGCATTCTGATATGCGCATATTTACCTTCTTTTGCAACCATCTGTGCTGATGCCCCTGCGCTTCTGATAAGTGCTGCTCCACTGCCAGGATGCAATTCAAGACAATGAATAATTGTGCCTGTCGGTATTTTTCTTAACAGAAGTGCGTTGCCGGGCTTTATATCTACATCAGGACCAGATGCAACTGTATCTCCTATTTTTAGATCAAGAGGACATATAATATATCTTTTTTCTCCGTCTGGATATTGTATAAGTGCAATCCTTGAAGAACGGTTAGGATCATATTCAATTGTTACCACTCTGCCTTGCACGTCTGTTTTATCTCTTTTAAAATCTATACTCCTGTACCTTCTTTTATTGCCGCCACCCCTGTGTCTTATTGTAATATGACCGTGTATATTGCGGCCACCTTTTTTTTTTAAAACAGTTATCAACGATTTTTCCGGCGCCTGTTTTGTAATTTCTTCAAATGTATAACCTGTTTTCCATCTTGACCCAGGGGTTGTCGGCTTATATGTTTTTATTCCCATATGTTTCCTTTTCTTAGGTTCTATTTATTATTCTGCTTCTATTTTGTTTCCCTCTTTCAAGGTAATAACCGCTTTTTTCCATTTTGATGTCCAACCCTGACGATTGCGGACACGTTTAGGTTTTGCAGACATTATTGATGTGTTCACCCCTTCAACCTTCACACTATATATTTTTTCCACCGCATTTTTAACCTGAACCTTGTTAGCCTTCATATCCACAAGAAAAAGATACTTATTAATCTTTTTCTGTTCGGTCCCTTTTTCTGTTCTTAATAAACTTTTTACAACTGCATACTGGTCTTTCATTTCTTCAATCTCTCTATAATACTATTTAACGCATCTTTCGTAAAAACAACAGACCTTGACCTTAAAACACTATAAGCATCAAGATTTGAAGATATTATAATTCGGACACCTTCTATATTTCTTGTTACTCTGTTAACCTCTGTGGTTATTTTGTCAAACACAAAAAGAACAGGTTTCCTTACACCAATAGACGATATTGCGCTTGCTGCATTCTTTGTTTTTGAGGAATCTAAATTAAAAGCATCTATAACAAAAAGGGCGTTTTCTTTCAGAGTTGAATTTAGTGCCGAAACTAATGCAATTTTTCTAATCTTTTTATTTACACTGTAATGAAAATTCCGAGGATGAGGACCGAATACAATCCCACCATGACGCCACAGTGGCGACCTTATGGAACCTGCACGGGCCCTTCCTGTTCCTTTCTGTCTCCATGGCTTTTTACCACCACCGGAAACCTCCCCCCTCGTTTTGGTAGAAGCAGTGCCTTTCCTTAAATTAGCCTCTGCCATAACCTGTATTTCGTGCAAGACATCTTTATTTATTTTCCCATTGAATATCGCCTCATCAAGCGAAACCTGCCCCACATTCTCGCCTTTTATGTTTTTTACCGCTATCTCAAACATTTTTACCCATTTTATTTATTTTTTTATCCTCTTCATAAGCTTAGAAGCCTTCAATGTATCTGCCTTCTTATGCTTCTCAGCAACTGTGGCAACCTTAAGTATGGGAAGTCTTTTTAACGCCTTGCAGAGCGTAACATATCCGGATTTAGACCCGGGAATAGAACCTTTTATTGCAATAAGATTATTCTCAACATCAACTTTTATAACTTCTAAACTTTGTGTTGTAACAGTATCATTGCCCATATGACCCGGCATGTGATGCCCTCTTATAACTCTTCCAGGTGTAGTAGAGGACCCTATAGAACCTACCCTTCTGTGAGATGTAGAACCATGTGTACTTGGTCCTCCTGCCCATCCCCACCTTTTCATACCGCCCTGAAAACCCTTGCCGATAGATTTTCCCGTTACATCTACAAAATCACCGGGTTTAAACTGGTCAACCCTTAATACAACGCCTTCCTGTGGTTTTTCGGTGCCCTGAGGTATTTTTATTTCTTTCATCAATTGAACAGGAATCCTGCCTATCTTCTTAAAAAAACCGAGATTCGGTTTTGATACCCTTGATTCTTTTTTTTCTCCAAACCCGATAAGAATGGCATCATAACCGTTCTTCTGAGCTGTCTTTATCTGTAAGACAGGACAGGGGCCTGCTTCTATGACTGTAACAGGAATCCTTCTGCCGTCTTCGGCAAAAATTTGTGTCATTCCTAATTTTCTTCCAAGTAATCCTATGGACATAATTAATCTCTCTATAACTGGTGCACTGGTGCTCTGGTGCTCTGGTGCTCTTAAAGACTGGGCTTACTGTGTTATATTAACACATCCAGTAAGCCCTGATTACACAGATTTTGGAAAGATTACACCGATTTTAAGGTCTGATGAGTTTTTCAGCAGACCCTACTTTATCTCAACATCTACACCAGCTGGCAGATCAAGTTTTTTTAATGCATCTATTGTTTTAGGTGTTGACTCAAGTATATCAAGTATCCTTTTATGTGTTCTTATTATAAACTGTTCCCTTGATTTTTTATCTACATGAGGAGAACGCAGAACAGTTGTTACCTCTTTTTTAGTAGGTAACGGAATAGGTCCTGAAATCTTTGCACCTGTTCTTTTAACAGTATTTACAATTTCCTGCGTAGATTGGTCTAAAAGTCTTGAGTCATATGCTTTTAGTTTTATCCTTATCCTTTGAGCCATCTCTTTCCCCCAAAAAATATAGGAGGTAGGATATAGTAGGTAGTAGATAGGAAAAAATATTTCTTTCCTACCTACTACCTCCCACCTACTATCTCCTGTTATTTTATTATCTCTGTTACCACGCCTGCTCCTATTGTCTTTCCTCCTTCGCGGATTGCAAATCTTTGCTCTTTTTCCATTGCCACAGGTACTATCAGATCTACTGTTACAGATACATTGTCGCCAGGCATTATCATTTCTGTTCCTTGCGGTAATGTTATTACTCCTGTTACATCTGTTGTCCTGAAGAAAAACTGAGGCCTGTAGCCGCTGAAAAATTGTGTGTGTCTTCCACCTTCTTCTTTTGTTAATACATATACCTGTGCCTTGAATTGTGTGTGTGGCGTTATTGTATTTGGTGCCGATATGACCATCCCTTTTTCTAAGTCTTTTTTTTCTATCCCTCTTAACAATACCCCTATGTTGTCTCCTGCTCTTCCTTCGTCTAACAACTTCCTGAACATCTCTACCCCTGTTACTACTGTCCTTCTGCTCTCTGTCTGTATCCCTACTATTTCTACTTCTTCTCCTACTTTGACTATTCCTCTTTCTACTCTTCCTGTTCCTACTGTTCCTCTGCCGCTTATGCTAAATACATCTTCTACGGACATTAAAAATGCCCTGTCCGTTATTCTTACAGGCTCAGGTATATGGCTATCTACTGCTGACATCAATTCCAGTATGGACTTGCAGTTTGGACAATCATCTTTGCTACATCCACAGTTCATTGCATTTAATGCACTTCCTCTTACCACCGGTATCTTATCCCCAGGAAACTCATATTTGCTTAATAAATCTCGCACTTCCATTTCAACTAAATCTACTAATTCTTTATCTTCTACTGCATCTGTTTTGTTTAAGAACACCACCATTGCAGGAACTCCCACCTGTCTTGCCAAAAGTATGTGTTCTCTTGTCTGCGGCATAGGACCATCTACTGCACTTACCACTAATACTGCTCCGTCCATCTGTGCCGCTCCTGTAACCATATTCTTTATATAGTCTGCGTGACCTGGACAGTCCACATGTGCATAGTGCCTGTTCTGTGTTTGATATTCCGCATGGTGTACATTTATTGTTACTCCTCTTTCTCTTTCCTCAGGCGCATTATCTATTTCTTCAAATGTCTTTGCCTGAGCCAATCCCTTGCTAGATAATACTTTTGTTATTGCACTTGTCAGTGTTGTTTTTCCATGGTCAACATGTCCTATGGTCCCTACATTTACATGCGGTTTTGTCCTGAGAAATTTTTCTTTTGCCATTTTTTACCTCCTGTTTGCCAGTGCATCAGGCACCAGTCACTTTACTTTTTGCCTTTAAGTATTTTTTCTTTTATATTTTTTGGAACCTCTGCATAATATGCTGGCTGCATTACATATGATGCCCTTCCCTGACTTACAGAACGAACAGCAGTTGCATATCCAAAAAGCTCTGAAAGAGGAATAAATCCTCTTATAACACGGACATTGCCTCTCTGTGAAAGTTGTTCTATCTTTGCCCTGCGAGCTCCCATATCAGCAATTACATCGCCTAAATATTCCTCAGGAACCACAACCTCCACATCCATAATAGGCTCAAGGAGCATTGAACCCCCCGATCTAAGTGCTGCGCTAAATCCGATAGAGCCTGCCATCTTGAATGCGAATGTTGAAGAATCTACTTCATGGTATGAGCCATCTATAAGCACTACCTTTACATCTACAACAGGAAATCCTCCCAAAGGTCCTGTCTGTGCGGATTCTATTACTCCCTGTTCTATAGAGGGAACATATTCTCTGGGTATACTTGTTCCGCGTAGCGCACTTTCAAACACTATTCCTGAACCTCTTTCTATGGGCTCTATCTCAAATACGACATGCCCATACTGTCCACGCCCGCCGCTCTGCTGCACAAACTTTCCTTCCTGTCTTACAGGTTTAATCAATGTTTCTTTATATGCAACATGCGGTTTTCCAACCTGTGTCTGAACATTGAATTCTCTTTTCAATCTGTCAACAATTATTTCAAGATGCAATTCTCCAAAACCCAAAATAAGCGTCTGTGCCGTCTCTTCATTATAAGAAACACAAAACGAAGGGTCTTCGTCCTGCAATCTTGAAAGTGCAAGAGAAAGTTTATCCTGATCCTGTCTTGTCAAAGGTTCAATTGCAAGGGATATAACAGGCTGTGGCAAATGCATGGACTCAAGGATTACAGGATGTTGTTCATCACATATGGTATCACCCGTTTTTGTTTCTCTTAGTCCTACAGCAGCAGCAATATCTCCAGTTTTTACCACTTCAATTATTTCCTGCCTGTTTGCATGCATTTTAAGAAGTTTTCCAATTCTTTCTTTTTTGTCCCTGCTTACGTTATATATGTAGGAACCTGATTTTAGTATGCCTGAATAGACCCTTAAAAATGTGAGTTTTCCAACATATGGATCTATCATTATCTTAAATGCAAGTGCAGAAAAATACTCATCATCCGATGCTTTCCTTTGTTCTATTACATCTTTACCCTGAACAATCCCCTGAACAGGGGGGACATCAACCGGGCTTGGCAACCAGTCTACAACTGCATCTAAAATAGGTTGAACACCTATATTTTTAAGTGATGAACCGCAAAGAACCGGAACAAACTTTCCTGCTATCGTCTGTCTTCTTATGGCAGATGATAGTTCTCCTTCTTTTATTTCCTGATCGTGCGAAAACTTTTCCATAATATTTTTATCGGTCTCTGCGACAGACTCAATAAGTTTTGCGCGATACAGTTTTGCCATTTCTAAAAGGTCAGGTGAAACTGAACCAACCTTAAATCTACCTGTAATGTCTTTAATATCATAGATAAGAGATTTCATTTTAATAAGGTCTATAACACCTTCTAAATTTTGTCCAACCCCTATGGGTATCTCAACCGCTGCTGCATTTGCGCCAAGTCTTTGTTGTATCTGTTTCAGGGTTCCAAAAAAATCTGCTTCTATCCTGTCCATTTTATTAATAAAAGCAATCCTTGGAACATGATACCTATCTGCCTGTCTCCATACTGTTTCAGATTGAGACTCAACTCCTCCTACAGCACAGAATATCACAACCGCACCGTCAAGAACCCTTAAACTTCTTTCTACCTCTACGGTAAAATCAATATGCCCCGGTGTATCTATGATGTTTATTCTGCAGTCTTTCCAAAAACTGGTGGTACAGGCACTTGTAATAGTTATACCTCTTTCCCTTTCCTGAACCATCCAGTCTGTCTGTGTTGTTCCATCATCAACATTTCCCATTCTATCAATGGTTCCAGCATGATAGAGAATTCTCTCTGTGGTAGTTGTTTTCCCTGCATCAATATGTGCAATAATACCTACATTGCGTAATTTTTGTAAAGTATATTTTACTTCCATAATATTTTTATATTCCTTTTTGTTAAATTCTAATAAGATATTTTGTTCCATCATTAGTTCAGCAAGTTTAGAATCTTAAAATAAAGGAAAACCGTAAATATTCACTAAATTCAGTTCATATTTTAGGCACAGAGGCACTTAAGGCACACAGGCACAAAGTGGACTGTCCTTTTAGATTCTTTTCTTATGCTTTGTACCTTTGTCACCTTGCGCCTTTGTGCCTTCAGGTAACACAGTTGACTGAGTATTTACAATTTCAAAATCTAAAATGTGCAAATGCCTTGTTTGATTCTGCCATCTTATGTGTATCTGCCCTTTTTTTCATAGAAGCACCTTCGCCTTTATATGCATCTAAAATTTCGCCCCCAAGTTTTTTTTCCATTGGCATCCCTTTTTTAACTCTGGCAAAATCTCTTATCCAACGAAGTGCAATAGCCCTTCCTCTTTCTTCGTTAACCTCAATAGGAACCTGATAGGTGGCACCGCCTATCCGTCGGGCTTTTACCTCCAAAAGAGGTCGGACATTGTTAACCGCCTTACTTAAAATTTCTAATGGCTCTTTATTAATCTTTTTTGAAACCTCTTCCATCGCATTATAAACTATTTTTTCAGCTTTTGATTTTTTACCTTTTAAGATAAGTATATTTATAAACTTGCTTACCAGTAAATCGTTATATTTAGGATCCGGTAATAACTTCCTTTTTTGTATTTTACCTCTTCTCATTCCCTGCTCCGTTATTTAGCCTGTTCCTTCGGTCTTTTTGTCCCATATTTAGAACGGCTCTTTTTTCTGTTTTCAACACCCGCTGTGTCAAGTGTTCCCCTTACAGTATGATATCGGACGCCCGGAAGATCCTTTACTCTGCCTCCACGAACCAATACAATAGAGTGTTCTTGAAGGTTGTGTCCTTCACCGGGTATATATGCAGTAACCTCTATACCATTGGTAAGCCTGACTCTGGTAATCTTGCGCAAAGCAGAGTTTGGCTTCTTGGGTGTCATAGTTCTTACCTGCAGACAAACCCCTCTTCTCTGTGGGCATTTATTTAATGCAGGTGATTTTGTCTTCTTTTTAATTCTTGCTCTTCCAAATCTTATCAATTGACTTATAGTTGGCATATTATTCTTTCTTTTTTATTAGACACAAATTTTTTCAAACCATAATCCACCCCTCCTCCTTTACAAAAGGAGGGGCGGGGCACCCATCCAAAGGATGGGTCGGGGGATTATGTTTTACCCCCACCCAGAGGGTGCTCTGGTGCACTGGTGCCCGGGTTCCAGTCGCTTGTCACCAGTCATCCGTCACCATTTTTTTCCCTACCTCCTACCTACTACCTCCTACCTCCTACCTACTACCTACTACCTCCTACCTCCTACCTCCTACCTCCTACCTCCTACCTCCTACCTACTACCTCCTACCTACTATTTTTCCCTTTCTATCTCAAATTCATGATGTGAGTGATACCCTGTCCCTGCTGGGATTAGATGCCCCATAATAACATTTTCTTTTAATCCAAGGAGAAAATCTTTTTTACCGGCTAAGGCCGCCTCTGTAAGAACACGCGTCGTTTCTTGAAAACTTGCAGCAGAGATAAAGCTTTCCGTGCTTAAAGATGCTTTTGTTACACCGAGAAGTGTTGGCATGGCCTTAGGCAAATTTTTATTCTTCTTTTTTAATGCAGTAACCACATCATTAAACTTAAATTTATCAACATGCATTCCTTCCTGAAAATCCGAATTACCGGGGTCTGTAATGCTTACTCTTCTCATCATCTGACGAACAATAACTTCTATATGTTTATCATTTATACGAACACCCTGAAGACGGTATACTTCCTGTATTTCATTAACAAGATATTCTTGCAACGCCTTATCTCCAAGTGTTTTTAATATATCCTGTAAAACAACAGGGCCATCTGTTAATTGCTGTCCCGCTGTTATATTGTCACCTTTATACACAAGGATATGCTTCCCTGACGGGACAAGGTATTCTCTTTCATCCTGTGTTTGAGGATTCTTTACAATGATTCTTCTGTGTCCTCTTTTTGCAGGACCAAAATCAACAACACCTGAGATGTCACTTATTATCGCAGGGTTCTTGGGCTTTCTTGCTTCAAAAAGTTCTGCAACCCTCGGAAGCCCACCTGTAATATCTTTTGTCTTTGTTATCTTTCTTGGTGTCTTTGCTATCACATCGCCACTTTCAACTTCCTGTTTTTCATCTACCATTATATGAGCACCTGTTGGGACAGGATATGTTGCAAGAATCTCATTTTTTTCATCTTTTATCAATATCTGTGGATAATAATCTCCCTTGTGTTCTGTAATAATACGGCCTGTGATACCTGTGGCAGGGTCTAATTCTTCACGCATTGTAACACCGGATCTTATATCCATATACTGGACACGCCCTGATACTTCTGAAACTATTGAGATTGTGTACGGATCCCACTGGGTAAGTTCCTCTGCTTTTTCTATTTTACCCTCGTCCTGAACAAATACAGTTGCGCCAAACGGTATACGGTATCGGACAAATTCCCTGCCCACTTCATCATTTATAGATATCTCACCAATCCTGTTTATTACACGAAAAAGGCCACCTTTTATAGAAACTGTTTTAAGGTTATGATATCTAACAGTTCCTGAATTTCTCACCTTTATACCACTTTGTTTTGCTATACCGAATGCTGTTCCACCGATATGGAAGGTACGCATCGTAAGCTGTGTGCCGGGTTCTCCAATTGATTGAGCAGCAATGATGCCCACTGCATCCCCAAGTTCAGATATCCTCTGCGTAGCAAGGTTTCTACCATAACATTTTTGGCATACACCCAATCTTGTCTGACAGGTTAGAACACTTCTTATACGAATCTTTTCAATCCCAACCTCTTCAATTTTATCAGTCTTTTCATCTGTTATCTCTTCACCTGCGGATACAATAATCTGGTCCGTTATAACATCTACAATATTATCAAGTGCAATCCTTCCGACAATTCTTTCCTTCAAACTTACAACTACATCTTCACCCTCTGTTATGGCACTTATAAGTATTCCGCTTAAGGTACCACAATCTTCTTCTGTTATAATTACATCCTGCGCAACATCAACAAGCCTACGGGTAAGATAACCGGCGTCCGATGTTTTAAGCGCAGTGTCTGCAAGCCCTTTTCTTGCCCCGTGTGTAGAGATAAAATATTCAAGAACTGTAAGTCCTTCTCTGAAATTTGCAATAATGGGTATTTCTATAATTTCACCCGAGGGCTTTGCCATCAACCCCCTCATACCTGCAAGCTGCCTTATCTGCTGACGGTTTCCTCTTGCTCCTGAATCAGCCATCATGCGAACCGGGTTAAACAGATCCCAGGATTCAAATATAAGGTCCTGGATTTCCTGTGTTACCCTTGTCCATATATCAATAACCTTATTGTTTCTTTCGCCTTCTGTAATGATACCTGCCTTGTATTTGCTTTCTGCTTCTTTTACTTCTTTTTGTGCTTTCTTCACTACCTCTTCTTTCTTGGAAGGAATAGAGAGGCTGGATGTAGAAATAGAGATCCCTGCGTGTGTTGACATTTCAAATCCTATTTTTTTTAATTCATCAAGCATCTGAACTGTTTTTTCAGCCCCAAAAAGTTTATAAGATTTAATTATAAGAGAACCAAGAACCTTTCTATCCATTGGTTCATTGACAAAGGGCATACCTTTGGGCAGTATATCATTGAATAAGATTCTTCCGACTGTTGTATCTATCAAATTGCCGTTTAACATTACCTTACAAACTGCATGAAGTTCTACTTCTTCATCATAATACGCTATCATTGCTTCGTCTGTACTTGCAAATATTTTTCCTTCTCCTCGACAGCCCAATTTTGGTATTGTTAAAAAATAACACCCGATAACTGTATCTTGTGTGGGCGCAACTATGGGGCGGCCACTGGACGGTGCAAATAAATTATTTGGAGCAAGCATAAGAAGTCTTGTCTCAACCTGAGCCTCTATCGAAAGAGGGACATGAACCGCCATCTGGTCACCGTCAAAGTCAGCGTTAAATGCCGCACACACAAATGGATGAACTTTTATTGCATTGCCTTCTATGAGAACAGGCTCAAAAGCCTGTATTCCAAGTCTGTGCAGTGTGGGTGCCCTGTTCAGTATAACAGGGTGGTCCTTGATTACTTCATCAAGTATATCCCAAACCTCTGTCTTTTTTTTATCCACCAGTTTTCTTGCACTTCTTATTGTATGAACATATCCCTTTTCTCTTAACTTCTGTATAATAAATGGTTCAAAAAGTTCAAGCGCCATTTTTTTGGGCAGACCACACTGGTGCAGTTTAAGTTCAGGACCTATGATAATAACAGATCGTCCGGAATAATCGGTCCTTTTTCCCAGAAGATTCTGTCTGAATCTTCCCTGTTTTCCCTTTAACATATCTGAAAGGGATTTCAGGGGTCTATTCCCGGCGGTAAGAACCGGCTTACCATGCTTGCCATTTTCAAATAATGCATCAACTGCCTCCTGAAGCATCCTCTTCTCATTTCTTATAATAATATCTGGCGCAGAAAGTTCTATAAGCTTTTTCAACCTGTTGTTTCTGTTTATAACCCTTCTATACAGGTCATTTAGGTCACTTGTTGCAAACCTTCCACCGTCTAAAGGAACAAGCGGCCTTAGGTCCGGGGGAATTACCGGTAAAACAGTTAATATCATCCATTCAGGCTTATTTCCGGAATTTTTAAGGGTATCTAAAATATTTAATACTTTTGCAATTTTTTGTTTTGTAATATCAGATTTTGACCCCTTAATCTGTTTTTTATACTTTAATGAAATCTTATCAAAATTAACCCTTCTTAAAAAATGTTGTACAGCCTCTGCACCAATCCCTGCATCAAAGTTTTCTGCACCATACCTTATAATGGCTTCCTGATATTGCTCATCATTAAGAAGCTGTTTTTCCTTTAACGGGGTGCTTTTAGGGTCTATAACAATGTATTCTTCATAATAAAGAACCTTCTCAAGTTCTTTTAGTGTTAAATCAAGAAGTATCCCTATCCTTGACGGAAGAGACTTAAAAAACCAGATATGTGAAACAGGAGCTGCAAGTTCTATATGTCCCATCCGCTCTCTTCGGACTCTTGAAAGTGTAATCTCCACACCACACCTGTCGCATACTATCCCTTTATTTTTTATTCTTTTATATTTTCCGCAATAACATTCCCAGTCTTTTGTAGGACCGAATATCTTTTCACAAAAAAGTCCGTCTTTTTCTGATCTTAATGTTCTGTAATTCAATGTCTCGGGCTTCTTCACCTGTCCGTAAGACCATGCCCTTATAGTTTCAGGGGATGCAATCTTTATAGTAATACTATCAAAAATATTTACTGTATCCATAATATTCCTTGTGCACCAGAGTACCAGTTGCCGCTTACTTTATTTCTTCTTTTTTTCTATTTTTATATCTAATCCAAGGCTCTGGAGTTCTTTTATAAGAACATTAAATGACTCCGGCGTTGTAGGCTGTAATACCTGTTCACCTTTTACAATTGCCTCGTAAGCTTTTGTCCTTCCCTGAATATCATCGCTCTTTATTGTTAGAAATTCTTGTAATGTATGTGCCGCACCATATGCCTCAAGCGCCCATACCTCCATTTCTCCTAATCTCTGTCCACCAAACTGTGCCTTCCCACCCAACGGCTGCTGTGTAATAAGAGAATAAGGACCTATTGCTCTTGCGTGTATCTTATCATCAACAAGATGTATAAGTTTCATCATATACAGGTAGCCAACACTTATTTTTTGTACAAATGCCTGTCCTGTCTTTCCATCATATAATGTAATCACCCCATCTTCTGGAAGTCCTGCTTTTTTAAGTTCTCCACGAATTTCTTCTTCTTTTGCCCCATCAAATATAGGACTTATAAATCTAATGCCAAGCGCTTTTGCTGCCCAACCAAGCTGGGTTTCTAATATCTGGCCAACATTCATACGAGATGGCACACCCAACGGATTAAGTATCATCTCAATAGGTGTTCCATCTGCTGTAAACGGCATATCTTCTTCAGGCAGTATCTTTGCTATAACACCTTTGTTTCCATGCCGACCTGCTAATTTATCACCAACTGATACTTTCTTTTTTGACGCAATATATATGATAACCCTTTTTAATACACCCGTCGGGAGTTCATCACCCCTTTTTATTCTATCTGTCTGTCTTTTTTGTTCCGAACTTAAACTTAATATCTGGTCATCAAATATTTTCACCATTTTATAAAGTTCCGCAGAATCCTTTTCATTATTTATATGTATATCTGATGCATCGCAGGATTCGGTCTCAATTTTTTTCAAATCTGATTTTGTAATGGAATTACCCGACGATATAAGTATCTGTCCTGTTTCTTCATCTATTATGCTCTGTGTTAATTTTTTACCCAAAAGTACGGAGGCAACTTTTTTATTTTTTTCAAGTACAAGATGCTGTATCTGTGTCTCATAGTGCTTTCTGATAGATTCTATTGCCTGCATCTCCTCAATCTTTAATGTCTTTTTCTTTTTACCTTTTAATATATCCTTTCTTGAGAACACCTTTATATCTACGACTGTCCCCTCAACACCGGGTGGAACAATAAGTGATGAGTCTTTTACATCTTTTGCCTTTTCCCCAAATATCGCCCTTAACAGTTTTTCTTCAGGTGTTAGTTCTGTTTCACCTTTTGGTGTAATTTTTCCAACAATAACATCGCCAGCCGATACCTCGGCACCTATGTGGACAATTCCCTCTTCATCAAGATTTTTTAATGCTTCCTCTGCTACATTTGGAATATCTCTTGTTATTTCTTCGTTACCAAGTCTGGTTTCTCTCGCCTCAACCTCAAACTCTTCAATATGAATAGAGGTCAATAAATCATCAGAGACAAGTTTTCTGCTTATTACGATTGCATCCTCAAAGTTATAACCGTACCAGGGCATAAATGCAACAAGTATATTCCTGCCAAGTGCAAGTTCGCCATTGTCTGTAGCAGGTCCATCTGCAATAATATCCCCTGCCTTGACATTATCACCTACCTTAACCAGAGGTCTTTGATTAATACAGGTAGAAGAATTTGAACGGATAAACTTTTTTAAAGTGTACTGTTCATTGTCAATAACTATCCTGTCGGATTCAACCCTTGTTGCTTTACCTGATTTTTTTGCAATTACAACAGCACCACCATCTTTTGCAATCCTGCCTTCAATACCTGTTGAAAGAAGCGCTCTTTCGGGAAGCAAAAGAGGAACAGCCTGCCTTTGCATATTGGAACCCATCAGCGCTCTGTTCGCATCATTGTGTTCAAAAAACGGAGTAAGACTTGCCGCAACGCTTACAATCTGTTTCGGAGAAACATCCATATAGGATATATCTTCTGGATCTACAAGCGAAAAATTTCCCTTGTCCCTACAAAGAACCCTTTCGTCAAGAAATTTTCCGCCTTCATCTATTTTTGAGTTTGCCTGAGCTATTACATATTGGTCCTCTATATCTGCTGAAAGATATTCTATCTTTCCGGTTACTTTCCCATCTACCACCTTCCTGTAAGGGGTCTGAATAAAACCAAACTCATTTATCCTCGCATATGTTGCCAACGATGCTATAAGTCCGACATTAGAACCCTCCGGTGTTTCAATAGGACATATCCTTCCATAGTGCGAATGGTGAACATCACGCACCTGAAAACCAGCCCTTTCTCTGGAAAGCCCACCAGGGCCAAGCGCGCTTAACCGTCTTTTATGTGTTAGTTCTGCGAGCAGATTTATCTGATCCATAAACTGACATAATTGACTCCTTGCAAAAAAGTCTTTTATTACCGAAGACACTATTTTTGAATTAACAAGATTGTGTGGAAGAAGCATTTCATTACTATATGCCGCCATACGATCTTTTACATTTCTTTCAAGTCTGGCGCAACCAATCCTGAACTGATTTTGAACAAGCTCACAAACAGTTTTTACTCTTCTGTTGCCGAGATGATCAATGTCATCAACTTTTCCCTCTCCGTTTCTGAGACTTAAAAGATATTTAATAACATTGATTATTGTTTCCTTATCAAGCGCTGTATTATCAAAAGGAACATTCATATTAAGTTTTCTGTTCAGTATAAATCTGCCAACCTTCCCAAGATGGTATCTTTTCTTGTTGAAAAAATTATTTTTTAACATATCACTTGCTCCATCAACTGTGGATGGCTCCATAGGACGCATCTTATGGTATATCTCAACAAGAGCATCTTCTTTGGTATGAAGATGATCACTTGCCAAAGTGCTATAGAGCTGTCTTTTAGATGAAAGGTCAAATACTGAAAACACAGGACCTGCATCTTCTAATTGTGAAACCATCTCAACTGTGATAGACTCACCTGTTGAAACAATCTTTTCTTGCGTTTTTTTATGAATAATATCTTTCGCACACACTCTTCCGACAAGACTTGATATAACTGTGTCTTTCAGGTGTAACACTTCAATCGGATAAAATTCTTTAAGAATATCGGCATCTGTTTCAAAACCAAGTGCTCTTAACAGGGTTGTTACATAAAATTTTTTTCTTCTATCAAGGTGAACATACATCAAATCGTTTATATCAAACTCAAACTCCATCCAGGAACCTTTGTCCGGTATAATACGGGCAATATACAACATCTTCCCTGACGGATGGGGCGACTCTTCAAAACAAACACCTGAAGAACGGTGAAGCTGGCTTACCACCACTCTCTCATCACCATTTATAATAAATGAACCCGTAGGCATCATCAAGGGAATGTCGCATATATATACATCCTCTTCTACAACTTCTCTTTTGCCTGTTCTTAACCTCAGACGGGCCCTCAAAGGACTTGCATATGTAAAACCTCCGGCCAAACATTGCTCTATTGTATGGCTCGGTTTTTCAAGAGAATATCTTAAAAACTCAAGCCTGACCCCCTTGTCCGGAAGTTCCATAGGAAAAAACTCTTCAAAAACCTCTTGCAGTCCCACTGACTTTCTCTTGTTTTTGGGAACAAAGCCTTGAAGAAATTCCTCATAAGGCTGGGTCTGTATATCTAAGAAGTGAGGCAAATCCATAATCTCTGGTATTTTTGCAAAACTTTTTAATTCCTGCATTTTATATCCTTTCAATCTTTTATTTTAATTCTACCTTTGCACCTGTTGCCTCAATCTGTTTCTTTATCTTCTCTGCTTCTTCTTTTGAAACGCCTGTTTTTACCGGTTTAGGCGCTCCCTCAACAAGGTCTTTTGCCTCCTTCAAACCAAGACTTGTGATAGCCCTTACCTCTTTTATAACCGCTATCTTTTGAGAGCCCGCATCCGTAAGAACAACATCAAATGCTGTTTTTTCCTCAGCAGAAGGCCTTGCCTCAGCAGATGGCCCTGCCGCAGATGTTATAGCCGGCATAGTGGCACTGACACCAAATTTTTCTTCCATAGCCTTCACAAGCGATGAAAGTTCAAGGACACTTAATTGACCTACTGCCTCTACTATTTCATTTACCTTTGTAGATGCAGACTGTGTTTCTACCTTTATTTCTGACATATCATCTCCTTCTTTTATTATTCTGCCTTACGGTCTGGTATGTTTTTAATTTGTTCTACTACATAAAGAAACTTACAAATTATTCCATTTAAAGTCCAGATAAAGTGATAAACAGCAGACTGCGCTGTCCATGCCACTTGTCCAAGAATCTCTTGTCTTGATGGCAGGCCTGCCAATTGCTTGACAACAGATGCCGTAAGTACTTCCTTCCCAAGCACTCCACCCAAAACAACACACGCAGGATGATTTGAAGCAAACTTAATAATATCTTTTGATAAAACACAAGGGTCTGTTGTTGAAACTGCAATTGCTGATGGACCTTCTACAAATTGAACGGCTTTTTCAAGGCTTATATCTTTCAATGCAACCTTAAGGATAGAATTTTTGCATACAAATACTTTCCCACTTAACCTTACAGTTTTTCTTAATTCTTCAAGCTCTGATGTGCGAAGCCCTTTATACCTAAAAATAAATATAGCCTGCCCATCCTTAATAGAACTCTTTACCTCATCTAACATAGAAGATTTATCAAACCTTATCATACCACTTCTCATACTTGTATTTCGTATACCGTATTCCATCACCCGTCGTCCGTATTCTGTGCTCTGTTTCTTTCACGATATACAGAATACGATATACGGCTTTTACCTGTCACCAGTGAACCTGTTCTATTGGGGTTGTGCTCACAGACTCTTACAATTTGAACTGACTTATGTCTAACCTTAAACCAGGGCCCATTGTTTTTGCTATATGAATACTTTTAATATATTGTCCTTTTAATGCAGCAGGTCTTGCCTTAAAAACCGACTCTATAACAGTTGAAGCATTTTCAACTATTGCACTCGGTTCAAACGAAATCTTACCCACTGCCACATGGATATTGCCCTGTTTATCCATACGATACTCAACGCGTCCGGCCTTTGCTTCTTTTACCACTTTTCCAACATCTGTTGTAACAGTTCCTACCTTTGGGTTTGGCATCAATCCTTTTGGACCAAGCACTTTACCGAGCCTTCCCATTTCGCGCATCATTTCAGGTGTGGCAATTGCAACATCAAAGTCAAGAAATCCGCCAGCAACCTTTTCTACAAGGTCTGTTGCACCTACAACATCTGCCCCTGCATCTTTTGCTGCCTTCTCATGCTCTCCCTTACAAAACACCGCAACCCTGACCTTCCTGCCCAAGCCATTAGGTAGAACAACCGTTCCTCTTATATTCTGGTCAGACTGTTTTGGATTTATGTCCGTCTTAAATGAAAGAGCCACTGTCTCATTAAATTTTACAGGTGGTAATTCCTTTAAAACCTTTACCGCATCTGCTATCTTCCAAATTTTTTCTTCTTTCGGAAGTTGAGAAAGTATCTTTTCGTATCTTTTACTATGTTTTTTCATCACTGTTTTTATGTTAACATTCACTGTTAGTCGTTCTCCGAAGTGCCACACCCGGAAAGTATCCGAAGATACAAACCCCGTTCTGAAGGATACCCTGGTGCCCGGGGTTCCAGTCGCCAGTCCCCATTTTTTATCCTACCTCCTACCTACTACCTACTATCTACTACCTACTACCTCCTACCTACTATCTACTACCTACTACCTCCTGCCTCTTATGCCAGTCACCTTCTTTAATCAGATACCTCAATCCCCATACTTCTTGCAGTTCCTTCGACAATACGGATTGTTTGCTCTTCATCAGATACGTTTAAATCTTTGGCTTTTATTTTTACAATTTCTCTAACCTGTGATTTTGTAATCTTGCCAACCTTTTGTTTGTTGGGTTGACCGGACCCCTTTGCAAGTCCACAGGCTTGTTTTAAAAGAGCGCTACAAGGGGGACTTTTCATTATAAATGTAAAACTTTTATCTTCGTAAACTGAGATTACAACAGGAATAATCATTCCTCCCTTATCCTTTGTGGCAGCATTAAAACTTTTACAAAACTCCATAATATTTACACCATGCTGCCCAAGTGCAGGACCAACAGGTGGGGCTGGATTTGCTCCATCTGCTGGTATCTGCAGTTTGATCTGTGCTGTAATTTTTTTCTTTGCCATTATATTTTCTCCACTTGTCCATATTCCAGTTCAACTGGGGTTGTCCTTCCAAATATTACAACCATAACCTTCAACCTTCCCTTACCAGGATAGACTTCCTCAATTGTACCCATAAAATTTTCAAAAGGACCTTCCTTAATTCTTGCCGATTCACCCTGCGAAAAGGTCTGTTTAATTGTAGGCTTTTCTTTGGTTTCTGCTGTCTTTTTTAATATTTTTTCAACCTCTTCTTCTGATATCGCAACCGGCTTCTTACCTGAACTTATAAAACTTGAGACCCCTGATGTCTTTCTTACAGCCAGAAACGCTCTTTGTGCAATATTCCGCAAACTCGCATCTTCACTTTTAAGCAAAGACAGGTCAACCATCTTAATAAGCACATAACCTAAAAAGATTTTTTGATCTTTTATTATCTTCTTTCCTGATTTTACCTCTTGAACCTTTTCTTTTGGAACTATAACATCAAAAACACAATCGGATAAGGTTCCATCTTCTATGCCTCTTTTAATTTCCCTCTCAATCTTTTCTTCTGTATTAGCCTGAGTATGAACTATATACCATTTTTGTGTCATTTAATTACCTCAACGAATAATAATTCTTATTATATGTGATAAAAACCAATCTGCAATTGCAATGATCAAAGCAAGAAAGAAAGAGATTATTGTAACAACACCTGTTGAATATGTCAACTCTTTTTTATTTGACCATCCAACCTTTTTTAATTCGCCCTTTACCTCTGCTATAAAATTGACTATTTTTTTCATTACAATCCTCTTGCCACACATTATAAATAAGTGACAAATAAAAAAATCTATTGTCACTTACTCTCATTGCCCTTTGTTTTTTACTTTACAGAATGGCAGGAGCGACAGGAATCGAACCTGCAGTTCCGGTTTTGGAGACCGGTGGTTTACCATTAACCGACGCTCCTTTAAACACTGCGCCTGTCTTGCAAATACAGGGCAAGACGGTCCTACCCTACTTGGTTTCTTTATGAACAGTATGTTTACGACAAATCCTACAATATTTTTTATGTTGTAATCTATCCGGAATATTTTTTTTATTCTTGGTAGATATATAATTTCTGTTTTTACAAACTTCACAAGCCAATATAATCTGCTCCTGCATTCTTTCCCCTATTTCTTTCCTACCTACTACCTCCCACCTACTATCTCCTGTTATTTTATTATCTCTGTTACCACGCCTGCTCCTATTGTCTTTCCTCCTTCGCGGATTGCAAATCTTTGCTCTTTTTCCATTGCCACAGGTACTATCAGATCTACTGTTGCAGATACATTGTCGCCAGGCATTATCATTTCTGTTCCTTGCGGTAATGTTATTACTCCTGTTACATCTGTTGTCCTGAAGAAAAACTGAGGCCTGTAGCCGCTGAAAAATTGTGTGTGTCTTCCACCTTCTTCTTTTGTTAATACATATACCTGTGCCTTGAATTGTGTGTGTGGCGTTATTGTATTTGGTGCCGATATGACCATCCCTTTTTCTAAGTCTTTTTTTTCTATCCCTCTTAACAATACCCCTATGTTGTCTCCTGCTCTTCCTTCGTCTAACAACTTCCTGAACATCTCTACCCCTGTTACTACTGTCCTTCTGCTCTCTGTCTGTATCCCTACTATTTCTACTTCTTCTCCTACTTTGACTATTCCTCTTTCTACTCTTCCTGTTCCTACTGTTCCTCTGCCGCTTATGCTAAATACATCTTCTACGGACATTAAAAATGCCCTGTCCGTTATTCTTACAGGCTCAGGTATATGGCTATCTACTGCTGACATCAATTCCAGTATGGACTTGCAGTTTGGACAATCATCTTTGCTACATCCACAGTTCATTGCATTTAATGCACTTCCTCTTACCACCGGTATCTTATCCCCAGGAAACTCATATTTGCTTAATAAATCTCGCACTTCCATTTCAACTAAATCTACTAATTCTTTATCTTCTACTGCATCTGTTTTGTTTAAGAACACCACCATTGCAGGAACTCCCACCTGTCTTGCCAAAAGTATGTGTTCTCTTGTCTGCGGCATAGGACCATCTACTGCACTTACCACTAATACTGCTCCGTCCATCTGTGCCGCTCCTGTAACCATATTCTTTATATAGTCTGCGTGACCTGGACAGTCCACATGTGCATAGTGCCTGTTCTGTGTTTGATATTCCGCATGGTGTACATTTATTGTTACTCCTCTTTCTCTTTCCTCAGGCGCATTATCTATTTCTTCAAATGTCTTTGCCTGAGCCAATCCCTTGCTAGATAATACTTTTGTTATTGCACTTGTCAGTGTTGTTTTTCCATGGTCAACATGTCCTATGGTCCCTACATTTACATGCGGTTTTGTCCTGAGAAATTTTTCTTTTGCCATTTTTTACCTCCTGTTTGCCAGTGCATCAGGCACCAGTCACTTTACTTTTTGCCTTTAAGTATTTTTTCTTTTATATTTTTTTAAAGCTGCTGATGGGAATTGAACCCATGACCCCGTCCTTACCAAGGACGTGCTCTGCCGACTGAGCTACAGCAGCACCTGTTCTGCTTTTATCGGCAAAAATTAGTCTTAATTTTTTGCTTTATACCGTTTAGAGAAAATTCCCTCTCTTAAGGCAGGCAGGTTCAACAGGGTCCACCAAAACAATATATGTTATAATTCTATATATTCTTAACCGAAATTCCGACATAAGGGTTAAGCAAGTATTTAATTCCCCTTTTGTAAAGGGGTGTCTGCGGTAGCAGACGGGGTATTCAATATCTCCATGGCTTTGTAGGTATTCCTTTTAAAGAAAGGGGTTAAATACCCCGTCAGACCTTCGGTCTGCCACCCCTTTTAAGAAAAGGGGAAGAGTTAGTTTTTCATCCTTATGTCGGAATTTCAGTATACTCCTAAATGTAATTTTAATCTGGTAAGCTGTTTTTGTTCTACACCATCAAGAACAAGTCCTGAACGGGGATTTTCATATCGGGATATACTCTACCTGCAAGATATTTTTCTGAAAGAACACCCAATACCAAGGTATGTATTATGAATAAAACAGCAGTAATAAAAAAAGACCCTGGATTCATATTTAACGTTTTGTCCACTGAAATCTTTTTCGCGCGCCTTCCTGTCCATATTTTTTTCTTTCACGCATTCTTGGATCTCTTGTTAAAAAACCGCTCTTACGGAGGATTGGTTTTATTGTTTCATCTACTTTTACCAGTGCCCTTGCCAGTGCGTGTCTTATAGCTTCTGCCTGCGATGATATTCCGCCACCTGAAACATCAACATCAATATCAAATTTATCCAGCATTTTTGTAGCATCTAACGGCTGTTTTACCAGTACTTTTAATGTGTCCCTTACAAAATATTTATCAAGTGTTTTTCCATTTATAAGTATTTTCCCGGTTCCATCCTGAAGTTGAAGTCTTGCAACACTTTCTTTTCTTCTTCCTACTGTAAATACAGAGATTTCCATTTTAAGTCCTTTTTAATTATTTACACATACTTAAAACTGACAACGGTGCTTCTTTTTCAAATATTTTTAAGTGCCTGAGCATTCTTGCCTGCAACTTATTTTTGGGAAGCATACCTTTAACTGCATGACGAATAATTTCACAGGGCGCTTTTTTCTTCATCTCCATAAATGAAACCTTTTTCAATCCACCCGGATATCCCGAATATTTAGTATATACTTTTTGTTTATCCTTATTCCCGGTAACTGTAATAGACTCTACATTTATTACAACAACCCCATCATGATTTCCGGCAAGATGTCTTTGATACTCTACTCTGTGTTTTCCCTGTAAAATTTTTGCAATCTGTATCGCCAACCTTCCGAGAACCTTTCCTTTTGCATCCATAAGATGCCATTGTATTGTCTGTTTTTCCATGTTCTTTTTCTACATACTATTTCTTAAGGAGAAACAGGTGATACCTGTATAACAACCTCTCCGGTTGGTCTCCCATCTCTTACCAAATAACCCCTGTTTCCTTCTCTGAGGCCTTTCTCATCTCTGATTTTAGACAAACGAATCTTTTCTTCATGCATTCTTCTTTTTACTCTTACTATTGCCTCTCTTAAGTAAGATAAAGAATTGAGCTTTTTCTCCAGCTCTTGTTTTATTTGCGTAAGAACAGAGACCTCTTCTTTTAACTTAACATTCTCAGAAATAAGATTTATTATCTGTCCTGTAAGGGCCGCCTTTTCTTGTTGCAAAACATTCTTTTCCTGTTCAGACTTATTCACCCTTTCCTGTAATAACTGATTTTGAGTCTGCATTTCTAATATATCTGCCTTTGCAGATTCCAACCTGTTCTGTAGGCCTGTAATTTCATTTTGCATAGATTGTTTCTCCGCATTTAATAATTCTTGTTTTGCCTGAAAATTTTGCCTTTCTCTGTCAAATGTTTTCTGTAATTCTTCTTTTTGGAGAATACCAATTTCAGCCCTTTGTTTTTGTTCTAACATTTGTGCTGTTACCTGTTGGATTTCATTTTTTGTAGTATCTAATTGTACTTTTGTCAATTTAAGATCTTTGTTCTGTTTAATTATAAAAACCAAAAACCCACCAACAACCACTATTAACACACCTATAATTACTTTATTCATAAATCCTCCCTCCACAGATAAAACAAAAGACAGACTATTTATTCTATCTCTTTAAATATTCTTTGTCAAGAAAAATTTTTGTATTTATAACCCGGTTAGAAAACCCAACTTTCTAACGGGGTTGTATGTTTGTGCATCTTACTTTTTTGACAGTGCACCTATGGTAAATCTATATTTTGGATTCTATAATAACCATTCATTGATATATTGCTTCAGACCCTTTCAAGGAAAAAACTAAAATTATTTGTGCAGACAGTGAAATTAATTTCTTTAAATTCTGAGTCATCTTTACGAATGCGTTTTCCTGAACCTGTCAGAGATATAGATGTTTTTACCAAGATGCTGATAAATTATACCAGAGGTTTAGATAAAGAAGATAAGGTAGCAATAAATCTTATAATAACCGGAGAAACTTTCAAAAGACAGGAAATGATGGAAAATCTTATTAAGAAATTAGATAAGTTTTCCAACCATGAAAAAGGATTTATAAGATCTGCTGAAGGATAATATTTATGGGTATAGATTATAATAAAAATTTTGTGAAAAATGCAAGAACAGTCACCTGTGCCTTCAGGCAACACAAGTTGACTGAGTATTTACCGGGATTACCACGCCTTTTTGACTTGAAATAACACCATCGCTTCTTTCCCGTCAATAAAAGACTTACCTTAAGTGCACCAAAGGCGTCCTGAAGAATCAAGACGCCTCTGGCTCTAAGATAAAACAAAATAAGTAGACGCTTAGAATTTGTGAGTGGCACCAAGACTCAATGCTGTTTGATCTAGATCTATAAGTCTGGCTTCAACATTGAGTAATGTATCCAGGCCAATTTTGTAATCTGCACCCAAGAATACACCAAAGTTGTCATCGGCTTTATGTCTCTCTCTTATTCCATTTTCTTTATATCTTCCTCTTAACTCTGAGTACACTACGCCAAAATAAGGTATAAAACTACCACCCATACCCAGTTCCTTGGCAATATATGGCGCAACTTGTGTTTCCTGAATTCTCATTTCCCCTTTTCGGGGAGTAAATGTTTCTGAAAAAACTAAAACTCCAGCAGCATTGTATGCTCTTTGCGACCCGGTTCTTCTTGTATCGTGATCGTGTCTTAAATGTTGAACATTAAGACCCACAAGCCAGCCGTTTTCCAAAGGTTGTGTAACTTTCATACCAATGCCATAGGCAAGAGTATCGTCACCTTCAAGTTTTACGGACTCAACCCATGTGCCAGTGGCAGCACCAAGCCGCCAGGTTCCACTACCTCTGTGTTCAGAATCAAAACTGGCAACGCCCAACTTTATATACATATCTACATTATCGGTCAGTCCATAGCTTGTTTTTAGCATTGTGCGACTCATTTCGTCAACTTTGCTTCTTGTTGTGCCGGTTGCAGGAGCAAGACCACCAGGGGTCGTTACTCTTAGCTCTACGCTTTTGTCTTCCAGATCCCTTTCAAAGACAAATTCTTGAACAACGCCGATGCCAACTTTTCCTTCTCCCTGTGTTTCTACCCCGCCTATACCTATCGCATAGACTGCCAAAGGCAGACACAGAAGGGTTGCTAAACTTAAAAGAACTAATCTTTTCAATCTACACCTCCAATTTGGTTGAAGTTTTTTGTCCCAACCCCAAGATGCGGTTACAAAAGTAAAAAACTTCAGAAGTTTTTTATTTCCATCTTCTATTTCAACAGAATCCCACAGACAGAAGCCACATTTTTCTCCATCACCTCCTTTCTTGCCTCTGATTGATTCTGATATTTTTATTAGGTATCTATCCACTGCCTGGGATGTGCAAGTTCCCAGTTTTTAACTCTCTTTTCAAATACCATTAAATCTTTTTCGGACATTTTTCAAACTTGAGTAAAGAGACAACGAATGTCGCCTAACGTCCCGAACGTATCCGAAGCAGCCGAAAGCAATTTGGTGAGGGCATTAGCCCGAACCAGATACGCTCTGTTAGGCGAAGTCGGTCAATGGTCTTATTACTTGCGATATGCTTCTCTACGATGACGGACATGATAAATGATCACAATTTTCGTTTTGGTATCCACTTGGCAGATCACCCTGTAATCCCCAACTCGGATCCGATAATCTCGTTCTGAGCCTCGAAGTTTACGGTGTTGTAGCGGAAATGGATCATCTGTAAGGGATTCGACAGCCTTGATAATTCGAGGAGTTTGTTGTGGGTCGATATTCCGTAAGTCTCGTTCGGCTGATCTCTTCCATTGAATCTCATAAAAAGCCATTTTCTTTCAACCGTTTCTTAAGTTCTTCGAAAGCTATTGTAGGCTCATCCCGACGTTCAGCGGTGATTGCGAGATCGTGGAGATCCTCTAAGAGTTCCTCATACTCTTCAACCGGAAGAACTACCGCCGTCTTTTGTCCCTTTTCGTCTACAATATACCTTTCTTGAAATTTTCCCATATTTTATCCTTCTTAAATTTTCGTAATTATTCAGCCCTGCAATGATAGCACACAATAAAAGGATTCCCCTCGAAGACACAATTATACTTATTTGTTGTCATACACCCCCGACTTGACAAGTCTTTCCTCTGCATCTTGAACCTCCCATTTTCCACATCGTGAACCGGCTCTGTGGACAACTATATGTGCTTTTAATACCTCTATTACTTCACAATAATTTGGGCATCCACTACACTCAAACGATCTGGTCCTGAAATCAATATCAGCAATATTAAAATCAAAATCAGTCTGGCACCCGCTCTTCTCAGTCTCTTCCATAGCCAGGATAGCTGCACCTATGGCGCCCATTACATTGTAATACTCAGGTACAATTACCTCTGTTTCTAACTCCTTCTGGAAAGCTCTAACCACGCCTTTGTTTGCTGCTACTCCGCCCTGGAATATTATAGGGGATAAAATCTCCTTTCCCTTGCCCACATTATTCAGATAATTTCGGACAATAGACTCGCACAGTCCGTTGATAATATCCTCATTACTGAATCCGAGTTGTTGTTTGTGAATCATATCTGATTCAGCAAATACTGTACATCTTCCAGCAATACCAACTTTTACTTTTGCTCTCAGGGCATAATCGCCAAATTCCTCAACAGGAATTCCAAGGCGCGTAGCCTGGTGGTCCAAAAACGAGCCTGTCCCGGCAGCACATATCGTATTCATACTAAAATCTACGGGAATACCGTCTCTTATAATTATAATTTTAGAATCCTGTCCGCCTATTTCAATGATGGTTCTAACCCCTGCTATAAAGTGTAAGGTTCCTAATGCGTGGGCAATAATCTCATTTTTTACAACACAGGCATTAACTAAAATACTGATAAGATGACGGGCGCTGCCTGTTGTTCCTACGCTTTTTATCTTTTCTGGATTTGTCAGTCTCTGCTGGATTGTCTTTAACCCTCTTTTTACTGCCAGGATAGGATTTCCTCCTGTGGAGATGTAAAGAGCATCTAGAACATTTCTATCCTTGTCAATGACAACAAGTTTTGTGCTTACTGACCCAACATCTATGCCAAGATACATTTTCTTTCCCTCTTTCTTTTAAGTAATTCCACAAATGCCTCCAGGCGTGTTCTTACTCCAACAGAGGTTGCATTCTCATCAAAAGAAAAAAACAATATCGGGATATTGTAATCTTTACTTACTCTATGAAGAGCGCCCATGGCGGTAACCTCGGGCATACAGGCGTGGGGTTTTATATGAATTGCACCATCCAAACCCTCATGAGCAAAGATAATAGTTTCTGCTACTGATGCGTTGGCATGGGCACCAGAATTATATTGCAAATAAGATCGTGATATTCTTTGAAAGGTAGTCTTTTTAAGTGACAGGCATAGCATTTCTTTTACAGTCTGGCCTAAACAGAGCGGCCTGACCACCTCAACCCGCATCTGACCTAACTCTTTTTCTATATCTAAGTTGCTATATGGCTCTATAACTATGTATATCTCACCAATAATGCCTACTTTAATTGGCCTGAACCCGGGAACTGTTTTGATCTGATTAAATCTTTCCGAGTACTCTTTTTCAACTCTCTTTACCTGATCTTTTGTATTAGCCTGGTCGCAGGAATTCAAAAATTTTTGATACAGTCTTCTGGTTTCGCCAATATTTACCTCGCAGGCACTTAATCTCCAAACTTCACTTTCAAACTTTTCTATAGCCCTTAACTTTGCCCAGGCAATTCTTATCCTTTGCAAGATCTGTAAATTTGTGACATTTTTATTTATTGCTTTAAAATCTCCAAAACTGCTAAACCTCATAAACCTGAACTTATAGCCTAAGTCTTTCAATATTTGCTCCTGTACGGGTTTATACTCACCATACCGACAGGACCCTTTACTTCCTGACTGCAAAAGAATATCTGCACCCTGTTCTAACCCCTCAATCAGACAACCTAATGTGATCTTAAATGGAAAACATACAAACTCGGGAGAATGTTTACAGCCCAGTTCTATGGTTCTTTTGGTTATGGGCGGAGGAACAACCACCTCATGACCTAAGGTCCCAAAGAGACTCTTAAAGCAAACATAGTAATCCCCCATATGAGGAAATGTAATCTTAAGTCCACTTTTGCCATTACCTGTCTGCTGTGTCAGATGTGGCACAGGCAGAGAAGCGCCATCAGAGAAGTTTTTTCTAACGGGGGTTGTCTTTTCTTTTCCCATTTTTATCAAATCTATGAAAGACTCAAGTCTTGTCATAATTCCTGTATCAGTCTGGTGTTCATCTATCACTAAAGAAAGGATTGGAACAGAATTCTTGATCTGCCTGATGGCGTACTCTATAGTGAGCGAATCTGGGCCACAGGGAAATGAAATGATAAAAATGATGCCATCTACTCCCTTCTCTACAAAGTGTAGGCTTGCCCCAAAGATTTCTTTTTGATATGTCCAGTAAATATCTTTTGAAACCCTGGAGGCTGCCCTAAAACTTACCTCCTGAGGCACCATCTCCTGGGTGAGGACATTTACTCCTTTTTTCTCTAATTTTTTTATAATTCCAAGATTGACAAGGTCATCATAGACATTATATGGATGACCTATGACGGCGATATTCACCCCCTTAGAAACAGGATGTGTTTGTGTGTTGACTTTTCTGATCTGGCCTGTTTCTATAAGTTCCATCACCTCAGAAACCGAAGTTGCAGTTTTAAGCGTCCTTTCAAAGTTTTGTTCTTTTTTTCTTGCCCGCCAATAAGCGGTGTGAATCCTAAAAGGATTTTTGGTAAGCCTCCATCCTGCACTAAACATTGACTGGTATGGAAATCTTCGGTTAAAATCAATATTTGGGCTTAAAATAGGTGGGGTCTTTTTTATGGAATTTCTTACTATATCCGGAAGCCCTAAAAATTTGGTGCAGACAAAATGCTTCCTCTCTACACTCTCTATTCTGGGGATGAATAGATAATCCACTCCTTTATCAATTAAATCCAACACATGGCCACAAAAGACCTTAAGCGCCAGGCAGGATTCATCCATGCTGCATTTAACTCCTCTTTGTAAAATTTTTTGA
Organism: bacterium Unc6; assembly: GCA_013626165.1. Lineage (NCBI taxonomy): Bacteria > Pseudomonadati > Candidatus Omnitrophota > Candidatus Velesiimonas > Candidatus Velesiimonas alkalicola. The sequence goes on along the minus strand of NDHX01000001.1, from coordinate 114,245 downwards.
GTGGTATGTGTAGATGTAATTACCTCACATCTTAATTCTTCCAAGAATGTCTTCCAGAAAGGATAATACTTATAATAAAGCAATGCCCTTGGTATTCCTATTTTTTTTACCATTTTTTAGCCTTCTCTTTTATAAATTTTGTTCTATTTCGGTTGTTTTACATTTGTTATTTCCTGCCTGTAGCAGGCACAGGAGCCTGCCTTCATAAACTAACCCCGTTTTGTTTAAGTGCCATAAAACACCTCTAACAAAACTTTTTTCTTATCCCTAGTTTTAAGAAAAAAGTTCCTGCCTCCCGGGGAAATCAGATTATTCCCCTTTAGACCTCCCTGACTTTTGTATAGGAATTTATTGAAATTCCGATACAACAGGGTATACTCAGAGACAGACTCAAGTAATATGTGGATATTAGCATATAATTAAGAATCCGTCAAGAGAAAAATGGCCGCTTGTTTCTGTTTACCACCATGGCTCTGTAAATTCTTTCTTGTTTAAAAAATTAATAAAATTTGTTTGAATACTTATGTTATAATTATACTGAAATTTTAATACCGTGTCAAATTTTTAGTTTTCGTTATGTTCACAGGCTCTTGACAAAATTTAGATTTAGTAGTATCCTTAATATGGGAATATCAAAATGTTACACTGCTTCAAGATATTATAAGGACGGAGGATTTATGCCAAAACTCGGTGTAAATATTGACCATATTGCAACGATTCGTCAAGCAAGAAAGACATTTGAACCAGACCCTGTTTTTGCCTGTATGCTTGCGGTGCTTGGCGGGGCTGATGTTATTACTGTTCATTTAAGAGAAGACAGAAGGCATATACAAGATAGAGATGTAAGGATTATCAGAGAAATTGTTCCAGTTAAGTTCAATCTTGAGATGTCTCTATCAAAGGATATTATGGAGATTGCTTGTGAAATTAAACCCGAACAGGCAACCCTTGTTCCTGAAAAAAGACAGGAGATAACAACAGAGGGTGGATTAAATGTTGTTACCGAATTTTCAAGTTTAGAGGAATCTATTAAAATACTCAAAAACAAAGGTATCGCTGTTAGTCTATTTATAGACCCAGACCCTATACAGATAGAATACGCAAAAAAATCTGGCGCCGATTTTATTGAAATACACACAGGAAAGTATGCAAATGCTAAGGGTGAAGAGGCTAAAAAAGAAGCAATTACCATTGAAAAAGCGGTTAATCAGGGATTGGAAACGGGGCTTTGTGTAAATGCAGGACACGGACTTACATACTATAATGTTAAAAGGATTGCATTTATAAAAGGTATTCAGGAACTTCACATAGGACATTCAATAATCTCCCGCGCAGTATTTGTTGGGATAGAAAATGCTGTAAGGGAAATGAAAGAGGCAATATGTTATTAGAACAAAGGGTAAGGTTAGTGTTATGGAGAACAACATCCGATTTTGAAGGTGCTGTTATTATTGTAAGGGGGACCATTACTGATGAATCTCCTTATATGTTAAGGGTTGATGGAAGACTGTACCAACAGATGATAGATGAAAAAGGAGGAACCATAGAAAGACCTATTGGCACAGAAAACCAGTCACTTCTTATTCCAATAACAACCATAAGATATGGAGAAATAATAATTCCCGGAACACCAGCGGAAGAACTGGATAAGAAAGTGCGTCTACAAAAACCACTTGGCAAGGGTGAGATAAGGAAAAAAGGTGGATTGACATAAGAGGGTATTGACACAGTATATTAGTTATGATACTTCGGTTCACATTTCAGGAGGTCAGTATGGAAAACATAGAAGCGTATTGTGTAAAATGTAAGAAAAAAGGTCAGATGAAAGATGAAGAACAGGTTACATTAAAGAATGGCAGAATTGCATTAAAGGGTAAATGCAAGGACTGCGGCACATCTATGTTTAGAATTTTAAAAACAAAATGACCGGAAGATTTTTTCCGAAAAAGGTAAAAATATTTATAGATATTCTTCTTGGAAAAAAAGCAGAAAATATGATGCTGCTTGATTTGAGAAAATATAACGGTTTTACCGATTGGTTTTTAATTGCAACATCGCAAAATATAAAACATAGCCAATCCCTTGCAGAACTCATAAATAAAGAAGCGGGCACAAAAGGATATAAGGTCAGAAACATAGAAGGCAAAGGGGATGGGAAGTGGGTGGTAATGGATTATAACGATATTATAATCCATATATTTATTCAAGAAACAAGGATGCTTTATTCGCTTGACAGAATATGGTCAGGAGCAGGTGTGTATAAAGAGCCCTGGACATTCATGGAGTAAAATAATATGCCATCAGCAAAACAAGAAAACAGAATTAAAATGCTTGCACTGTATAAGCAAACAAATTCTCTCAGGCAGGAAATACTAAAACACAAATGGATAGAAAGTGAAAAATTGGGCTATGATATAGGTATCTATAAAGCAACAATTGACTGGATAGAAAAATACTATCCGCATTGGAAAAAAGAAAAACAAAAAATGAAAAAGGAGGAAAAGTGAGAGTAATGGTTGACAAAGATACATGCACAGGATGCGGGCTTTGTGCAGATGCCTGCCCCGATGTTTTCTCAATGACTGATGATGTTGCGGTTGCAATATCCTCAAGTATACCTGAAGATTTTCAGGAGTGTTGCAAACAGGCGGCTGAAGACTGTCCTGTAAGTGCCATAACAGTTGAAGGGTGAAATATAAAATAATATGAAACAACAAACACTTGTGATTATAAAACCAGATGGACTTAAAAAATCTCTTACGGGTAATGTACTTACGCGGCTTTCTGAAACAAGGTTGGAGATAATAGGGGCAAAGGTTGCCAGGGTCTCCCGTCAGCTTGCCGAGATTCACTATCAGCATCTTAAAGACAGGCCCTTTTTTGAAGAATTGATAAGTTACATTATGGGAGAGTTACACAACAGGAAAAAGATTCTTGCTCTGGTATACTGGGGAGAAGATGCCATTAAAAAGGTAAAAGAAGTTGCAGGCGCAACAAACCCTGAAGAAGCAGATTCAGTGTCAATCAGAGGCCAGTACGGCAGAATAACAACAAAAGGGGTTTATGAAAATGTGTTACACACCTCAAGCAATAAACAGGACGCCGGAAGAGAAATAAAACTCTGGTTTAAACCCGATGAAATAATAATTGATATATATCCTTGTGAAAAGATTATAAAAGAGAAGGTGGAAGAAAGAGTCTGGAAATAAAACAAATGCAAAATATAAAGATTTCAACAATATCCTTAACCTCTCCTTTTACCAGTATATCTGCTATACTTTTTTCATTATTGACCTTTGCATAAATAATGGAAAAATATCTTCAGGGATAAATAGGGTCAACTCTATTTTCTTTTTTTAATAATACTACATTGGTTTTTTAGAGAAAATAGAGTTGACCCTATTTATATTTACCATTATTTATGCAAAGGTCATTAGAACAAGGACAAAACAAATTTTACAAAATGAAGTAAAGCAAAATTTGGGCAAAGGCCCGTATAGCATTATAACCCTTCGTCCATAAATTTTTTACATTTAACACAGTCTCTAATCTGGAATCAAATTATATAAATTTTTGCCTCCCCGCAAGGGTAACGCATCGGCGCAATCGTAAACCGCCTTCAATGGTTTGATCAGAAAGTTAGCAGGGAGAGGGATTTTCCCGGGGATGAAACTTCCTGTGGACCTCTTTTAACCTGTCTTTTTCTACATGTGTATAAATCTGTGTTGTTGATATGCTTGAATGTCCCAGAAGTTCTTGAACAATTCTTAAATCTGCCCCCCTTTCAAGAAGATGTGTTGCAAATGAGTGTCTGAATGTATGGGGTTTTACTTTTTTAAAAAGCCCAGCCTGTTTTGCCGTATCTTTGACCATCTGCCATATGCTTATTCTTGAAAGTCTTTTCCCCTGATATGACAGGAAGAGGTAAGATTCTTCATTTTCAGGATTTAGCTTGTTTCTTGCTTCTTCTATGTATTTTTTAATCCATTCGGATGCAATCCTGCCGATAGGAACAATCCTTTCTTTTCTTCCTTTTCCAATACATTTTATAAAGCCAACACTTAAATTCACATCTTCCAATTTTAAGTATGAAACCTCTGAAACTCTTAATCCCGAGGCATACATAACCTCAAGTATTGCCCTGTTTCTTATACCAATGGGCTTATCAGTCTTTAAAATGTTTAATATTTTTTCTATTTCTTCTACCTTCAGCACATCGGGAAGTTTTTTCCAAAGCTTTGGGTGTTCAAGCACACTTGTTATATCGTTTTCAATAATTTTTTCTCTTGCAAGAAACCTGTGAAGCATCTTTATTGCAACAAGCCTTCTTGATATGGTAGTGGGGGCAGCATTCTTCTTTTGTTTTAATTCCATTAAAAAATCTACAATATTTTCCCTTTTAACAGACTTAAAAGAATGTAAATTTTGCTTATTTAGAAATTCAATATATTTTTTAAGGTCTAAAAAATATGAATAAACCGTATTTTTTGAAAGCCCTTTTTCTATCTCCATATAATTTAAAAAAATACCGACCTGTTCATACATCTGCTCCTGTTCTTTGGATAACTGGCAATTACAGGCATCCATCTTTAGATCCACCCCCTGTGACACTGGATAATTTTATACAACCGGCAACAGATGACCGGTGATGGAAAAACAGCGCAAGTCTTAAAATTACAAACACCAGTTCTCAAAAAATAAGATACAAATGACAAATAAATAACAAATGTTAAATGTCAAATAGATATCAACAGGTCATACTTTTTGTCATTTGGATTTTGACATTTGGCATTTATCATCAGCCATCAGCCACCTGTCACCTGTCACCTGTCACCTATGTTCTGGGTATCCTTTGGTCCTAGTATAACTGTAACCTTTCTGTCCTGATTAAAATATTCTTGTATTACATCTTTTACATCTTTTATTTTTATTCTTTTTATTTTTTCAAGACTTTTTTCCTGATTATCTGCCCCCATCCCATACAAGACATCCAGACCCACTGCAAATCCCAGCCCACCTTCTGTCTGTGTTTGAAGAACCTGTGCGCCTATGGCTTCTGCCTTTGCAAGTTCAATTGATTTTTCTTCTATTTGTTCTGCTAAAGAATTGATAAACCTCTGTATCTCAGTATGTGCCTCTTTAACATTCTCCTTAGATGTAAGTATATGGAATATGAATGCACCCTGTTCAATCCCGGATATATTTGCAGAGCCAAGACTATACGCAAGTGCCTTTTCATCTCTCAACCTATGATAAAGACTTCCACCCTGGTCATTCATTGCATTGGCAAGCACATCTAATATATATCTGTCATCTGAATACATTGTTGTGCCGGGAAAACCTATTACAATACAGGCCCCTTCTCCATCAAATTCTTCTTCAATGGTCTTCGGCGCTTCTGGAAAATCTAAAGGAATCTGTTGAATTTTAAATTCTTTCCCAGGTTTGATTGAACCAAAAGATGCTTTTATTTTGTCTTCTGTTTCTTTTTTAGAAAAATTCCCGAATATTGATAAAACCATATTTTGAGGATTTATTATGTCTTCTGCCTGCTTTATAACCGTTTCTATTTTTATATCCTGTAAATCACCTGGATTCCCATCCGGAGGATTTGAGTAGGGATGTTTTCCAAACAGTTCTTTTCTCAATCTATTCAGAGCAATATGTATGGGCTGTTCATAACCCTGTTTTGCTATTGCAATTGCCTGAGATTTTTTTAAACTGAACTCATCCTCAGGAAAAACTGAGTCTTCAAGTACAGACTTCATTATGTCCATTGCCTTCCCTGTATTGTCAGGCGGAACCTCTATTGTCCAACCTATTGAGTTGTAACCTGTATGTACAGAACTCTGCCCCCCAATTTTTTCTATCTCAAGTGCAAGTTCCTGTGCATTGTATTTACTTGTTCCGGACTCCAGCATTGAAGAAAGGACGATGGAACTGCCGGGCTGTTCATCTGTTCTTAACCCACCAAGGAAAAGAGCCTTTATGCTTACTAGGTTTGCATATGGATTCGGACGGATAACAAGTCTTATCCCATTGTGAAGTTTTATTTCTTCCACAGATAAAAACTCTTTTTCAGTCTTACCCTGTTCTACTGTCTTCTTTTCTTCTGAGCAGAGTTCTGCAATAACAGATCTTTCATTTGTTAGGTATTTTTTTACGGCTTCTCTTATTGATACAGCATCAACCTTTTTTATGTTTTTTAGATATAAAACCGAAAAATCCGGGTCTGCTGTAAATACAAAGTTAGAACCTACATCTGCTGCGGTTCCATGTGCGGTCTGGATTGAAAAAAGATATTCGCTTTCTATTTTTGTTTTTGCTCTTTGTATCTCTTCGTCTTTTACACCCTGTTCTTTTATTTTTTCTATTTCTTCAAAAATAATTCTTTCAACCTTTTCGAAATTTTTTGCATCAAGTGTGCAATATATACCAAAAAGTCCGGGGTCTTTCGGTGTATAAGACCAGCTGTCCACTGAATATACAAGATTTTCTTTTTGAATAAGTCTTTGATAGAGTCTTGAAGGTCTACCCTGCCCGAGTATAACAGAAAGCATATCCATCGGATAAAGGTCTGGTGAATAAAAACTTGGACCATGGAATGCAGTGATGAACCTTGCAATATCCACAGGCATAGTCTTGCGAATCTTTTTTTGTGAAAGTTGAGGAGGCTCCAGAGCAACCGGATTTTTAACAGGACCGGACCTTTGAAAACTGAAAAATATTTCTGCTTTTTTTAATACATCTTCAATCTGGATACCACCTGCAACAACAAGAACACAGTGTTCTGAGCCATAGAAATTCTTATAATATTTTACAAGGTCTTCTCTTGTAAGTTTCTTAAAAAGTTCAGGATATCCTATCACTGGAATCTTATACGGATGAACCCTGAATGCAGTCTCCCACAGTGTCTCAGATATTTCCCTATCAGGAGAATCCTGTCTCATATCCATTTCTCTTAATATTACATTTTTTTCCTTTTCAAGTTCCTGCCGGTCAAACAAAGGCTCCGAAAGTATCATATGTAAAATCTCTATTGCATCTTTAACATATTCTTTAGGACAGTCAATAAAAAATACTGTTCTTTCATGTGAGGTATATGCATTGATTTTACCCCCGATAGCCTTAACCCTGTCTCCGATCTGTTTTCCTGTTATTTTTGATGAACCCTTAAATATCATATGTTCAAGAAGGTGTGATATACCGGCCCCCGACCATTGGTATTCGGTTGAGCTTCCTGCTGCAACCCATACCTGAACAGATGCCGAATTGTTTTCACCCATTGAACACACTATAACATCCATGCCATTTGACAACTGTCTTACAACAGTCTGGTGCTGTGAAAATTTTGAAAATCCGCTCTCAAGGATGGATAAAACAATAGAACCTGTTATAGCCATTTTCACACTCCTTCCGTTTTTAATAGACTATCGACTATGGACTGCGAACTGTGGACTAAATTTAACCATCCGTTCAATCCACTTCTTTGCAGTTTCTATACTACAACCTGCGGTTTTTGCAACCTTTTCATAGCCTGCACATATAATTCCTTCAACAGAGCCAAACTCTGATATTATCCTACTTTTTCGTACAGGACCTATACCGGAAATATCATCAAGAATTGAATGAATAGCAGACCTGCTTCTTATTTTTTTATGATAACTCATAGCAAACCTGTGTGCTTCATCCCTTACCATTTGTAAAGCCTGCAGGGAAGCGGAATCTCTGGATAAAACTATCGGCTCTTTTTTACCCGGAACAAATAACCATTCCTGCTTTTTTGCAAGCCCTGCAACACAGACAGATAAAATCCTCAATCCGTTTAAAATCCTTTTTGCGGCATTTGCCTGTGCAATTCCACCATCAACAAGAATAAGGTCTGGCATCTGTTTTTTTTCTTCTAATAATTTTCCGTACCTTCTATGAACAACCTCAGAAAGCATCCCTGCATCGCTTCTTTCTGATGATAATATTCTATACCTTCTGTATTCGGATTTAAAGGGTCTGCATCTTACAAACCTTACAACACTTCCCACAGGATGCACCCCGGATATATTTGAAACATCTATCCCTTCTATAATATTTATATCTTTTTTTGTTTCAAACAATTCACCAAGTATTGAAGGGACGCTTACATCATAAGATTGTTTTAGCCTCTGGACAGTTTTTTCAAGCAAATATATTTTGTCTCTTACAATCTTTGCCTGTTCATATTTTTGTTCATCACTTAACTTTTGCATCCGGGTATGAATATTTCTTATAACCTTCTGTCTTTTGCCCTGTAAAAACAGCTTTAACTGTTTTATAAGACTTGCATAATCCTGTCTTAAAATCCTGCCTTCACAGGGAGCAGGACATAATTTTAAGGGATAATATATACAGTGCCTTTTGGGGAGATTTATACAGGTTCTGTACGGTATTATTCTTCTTACCGTAGATAGTGCTTTTCTTAAAGCAGTGGCATCGGGATAAGGACCAAAACATTCCGCTTTTAACTTTAAAAATCTTTTTCTTCTGCCGATTGCTACTCTTGGGAACTTTTCTTCACTTATACATATCAGAGGATAATCTTTATCATCTCTTAACTTCATATTATAAGGTGGCTTATATTGTTTTATCAGTGCATTTTCCAATAGCAGGGCTTCTTTTTCATCAGATGTTGTAAGGATATGGACACCCTTTACTTTCTGCATCATAATAGAGATTTTAAGCAACAATGGCTGTCTCAGGTAAGACCTTACCCTGTCTTTTAAGTCAGCAGCCTTACCTATATAAAGAACATCTCCTTTGTGGTCCCTGAAAATATATACACCCGGCTGATGAGAGATCTGTTCTATCTTTTTTTCAATATCGGCACAACTTCCCATATCTCGTTAATTTTTAATAACCATCCTAAAGAGAGAAACAAAATAATCCCTGTAAGCACAGAAAATAAAAGACCGGTTATATCGCCAAAAATACTTTTGAAAAATATGTATAAAAAAAATATAGAAAAACCAAAAATCACCGAAAGGACAAGACTTTTTGCAAATGTAATAGATATCCTTTTTCCATCAATTCTTCCAATTTTTTTTCTTAATATTATTCCAAGCAAAGAAAAATTGACAAAACTTGAAATAGATGTTGCAAGTGCAATACCAGAAATCCTCAAAAATCTAACAAGGATTATGTTTAATATTATATTTAAAATAAGGCAGATAAAAGAAATCTGGACAGGCGTTTTTGTATCCTGCATCGCATAAAACCCGTTTACCAAAACCTTTACGCACCCATATGAAAAAAGTCCTATTGAATAGAATATAAGAGCATCATTTGTAATATTCACAGCATATGTATCAAATGCCCCTCTTTGAAAAAAAACCTTTATTACAGGATACCCCAGTGCTATAAAAAAAGCAGACGAGGGAAGAAGGACAGAGATTATAACCCTTAACGAATGTGAAATGACTTGAACAAATTTCTCTTTATCACTATCAATAGCAGAGGCAGAAAGAATCGGCAGACTGACACTTGAAATGGACACTCCAAAAATTGCAAGCGGGAGTTGAAAAAGGCGGCCACTGTAATATATTGCAATAACACCTGCCTGACCAACAAGAAATGTCAGGGATGCAAATATAGTATCTACAAATGTATTTGCAAGATATACAGCACTTCCAAATATCCTTGGCAAAAGAAGTCTAAATGCTTTTTTAACAGATGGCATACTGGGAGCAAAGAAAAACTTCCACGAAAAAATACTTTTTTTTATTTGTGGAATTTGTATAAGAATCTGAAAAACCCCCCCCACAAGCACACCTGCTGCAAGACCGAATATAGAACCCTGTAATAAAAAATATGAAGACAATGCACCCGCAATCATACCGATATTCATCAAACACGGTCCTAATGCGCTTGTAAGAAAAAGATGTTTCACATTTAGGACAGACATAAAAAATGCGTAAACACCGACAAGAAGGATATACGGGAAAAGAATGAGGGTAAGTTTAACAGTCAGGCTATATTTTTGGGGTTCAAGTAAAAACCCCGGCGCACACAGCCCTACAAGTAAGGGTGAAAATATCATCCCCAATATTGTTAAGATAATAAGGGCAACAAACAGAATGTTTCCCAATGCAAATGCAGTGTCTTTAAAATTCTGTTCTGACTTTTTTTCTTCTTCGCAAAGAACAGGAACAAAACTTGCATTTGCCGCACCTTCTGCAACAAGGTCCCTGAGAAGATTTGGTATCCTGAAAGCAACAACAAACGCCTGTGCAGAAATACTTCTTCCGAATACTGCTGCAACAATTATATCTCGGACCAAGCCTAAGCCCCTGCTTAATGCTATTGCAAGCCCCACACCTCTGGCAGACTTTGAAATTTCTTTACTTTCCATCCGCTATTATTATAACCAATTCTTACCCGAAAATATATCTTCTTAAATGTGACATTGGGAATAAGAGAAAAGAGCAGCATATGCCACCGGTTTTTCTGTTTCCCAATGGGAGAGATAGGAAGATAGGCACCCCATAAAAAGGGGAATAAATTTTAATACAAAAATTTGACAAAATTATACAATTGTGACACACCTGCGAATATAGAGCAAGGGGGAAATATGACAACAGGAATAAGAAATTATCCAATAAGAATAAGTAAGAATGTCACAGAAGAAATTAAAAACTTCTGTGAAAAAAAGATTAAAAATAGGAAGATTTATAAAAAATGCAGTTAAAGAAAAAATAGAAAAAGAAGAATTGTTAGAGGATAGTGTCGAAATAATGAGATTACAGCATTATAAAAAAAGTGGCAAAACCATAGAGAAGTACCGTAGAAAAAAGGAGGATATAAAAAAAACTAATAATTACACCACCTGTTGAAAAAGATTTTGTTGGTTTTCCTTTTTTTACCCCGTCAGATAACTTTACATCCAATGGGGCTTATTATAATAGACAATGAACTGTGAACTAAATGGTGGATAATGGACTTAAATTTTTCCCAATCTCCGGGCACCGGTTGCTGGTAGCCTTTATTTTTCCCCAACAGGGCAAAGATAAAAAACATCTTCTTTAATTGCTAAAACCTTCCTCACAGAAGCATCGTTAAAAGCACCAACCATAACAGTCCCAAGTCCTAATGATTCTGCTTGAAGATGGATATTCTGACCACAGTGTCCTGCCTCCATAAACACATATCTTTTTCCTCTTTCACCATATCTTGAAGTGGTTTTTTCAAAAACGCCTGCAATTATAATAGTCGCAGGTGCTTTAAGAACCATTATCTGATTTAGTGCAGATTCACTTAAACTGCTTCTAATATCTCCTTGTTTTATGAGTGTAAGAGAATGTGTACCTATATTGTAATGATAGACACCGGAAGATATGTCGGAAACATTCCCACAAGCAATATAAATCTCTATCGGATATGTTGCCCCCGCAGAAGGAGAGGTTCTTCCATAGTCTTCAATATTTTTTCCATCTGCTGCCCATAAAATTTGAGATATTTCTTTCAAAGAAAGAGGCGTATTTTTATATTCTCTTATGGAGCGTCTATTTCTAAAACATTCTTCAACAGATTTTCCCTTTTTTATCTCCGGCTGTGGCAGTTTGATTGCAGTCATTTTCTCTTCTTTCTAGATCTTGGATAATATGAGGAATCGGGAAGTTTCCCGACCCTTATCCTGAGAAGTGTAGCGACGAAGGATCTTATGAGATCCTTCAGCCCTTTGGGCTTCAGGATGAGCCCTCGGAAGAAAATAAAAGAAAAAACTCCCCGAGGGCTCAGGCAAACTCTATATTTTTGCATCTAACAGGGTTAGACAAAAAATTAAGAAGAAAAGGTTTAATCAGTAATTCATACTTCCTGTTCTATACCCTTCCAAATCAACTGTAATATGTTTAAACCCGAGCAAATGAAGTTTTTTTATTATTCCCTTTCTTATTTTTTCATTAAAAACCAATGGAACCTGATTCAAGTGCAATTCTATTCTTGCAAGATTTCCGTAATTTCTTACACGGAGTTGGTTAAACCCAATTTTTTTCAAAAATTCTTCGGCTTTTTCAACTTTTTTAAGTTCTTTTTTTGTTATCGTTCTTCCATAAGGAAATCTTGAAGCAAGACAGGCCATTGAAGGAGCATTCCAGTTTGGTAGTTTATTTTTTTTTGCAAAAAACCTGATCTCCCGTTTTTCAAAACCTGCTTCTTGAAGCGGATGCTTTATAACAAATTCTTTTCCGGCAATACTTCCCGGCCTGAAATCTTTTATATCATCAATATTGCTTCCGTCTGCAATGTAACTGATGTTTTCTTTTTTTGCAATCTGTTTTAATTTTGAAAAAAGCTCTCTCTTACACCAATAACACCTGTTCACAGGATTTTTATAAAAATTAGGGTCTTTCATTTCATATGTATCTATTATTTTTAAGTTAACATCTAACATTTTTGCAACTTCTCTTGCCTGTTTTAATTCAAATTGCGTATATGTCGGAGACCTTGCCACAATTGCACACACATTTTTCTTCCCCAATACCTTTCTTGCAACACTTAACAGATATGAGCTATCTACACCACCTGAAAAAGCAACCACAACCCTTCCCATATTTTTTAGCAGATTTTCTAACTTTTTTTCTTTATTCCTTATTTCTGCCACTGCGCTCCTGCTCGTTACCTTATTCAATCCAACCCCCTCCAAGAACAATACCATTTTTATAAAATACCACTGCTTGACCGGGTGTAATTGCAAACTGCTTTCTTGAAAAAACGACCTTTGCTAATTTATTGTCAACAACCTCAACCGTGCAAGATGAGGCAGGGTGCGCTGACCTTACCTTTGCTTTACACTTTATAACCTTGTCAGGCTTTTCAATAGAAACCCAGTTAATGTTTTTTGCAAAAAGTTCTTTTTTACATAATATTTCTCTCGGACCTACCACAATCTTATTGTGTTCCGGTTCAATTCGGACAACATACACAGGTTTCTCTTTTGCAATACCAAGCCCTTTTCTCTGTCCTATTGTCCAATTTTCAATCCCCATATGTTTCCCCAATACCTGCCCTTTTGTGTCTGTGATATTCCCCTGCCTTCCAGCAGAAGAATAATAATGTTTAACCACATCCTGATACTTTCCTTCTCCGGCAAAACAAATCTCCATACTTTCTTTTTTATTATAAATAGGAAGCCCCAATTTTTTTGCAATTGAACGAACCTGTTTTTTGGTAAAACTTGCATTTGGGAATATTGAATGGGCAAGCTGGCCTTGCGTTAATGAGAAAAGCACATATGACTGGTCCTTTTTTTTGTCTTTTCCACAGGAAAGAACAAACCTGCCTGTTTCTGTATCTTTGGACACATTGGCATAGTGCCCTGTTGCAATATAATCACAATCTAATTGTTTTGCTTTTTTTAACAGTCTATCAAATTTTAGTTTTTCATTACATAATATACAAGGGTTTGGCGTTCTCCCCTTTAAGTACTCTTCACAGAATGGAACAATAACCTCTTTCTCAAACTCCTTTCCCATATTAAGAACATAGAACGGGATGTTTAACTTTTCTGCAACAAGACGGGCATCCTGTATGGATTGAAGACCGCAGCAGGATCTCTGATGCTGAGTTCCACAAAGCCAATCAGGCCACAGCCTCATTGTAATACCAATAACCCTGTTCTGCTTCTTACACAACTGTGCAGCAGCAACGCTACTGTCGACCCCACCTGATAGTGCAACAACTATGTTCATACCTTCTGCCTTCCTGCCTGCTGTATCTGTGAGCGTTGTAAAATTGTCTTTAAAAGAGGTTAAACAGAATCAAGTGACCAGATGTAGAAATCAAGGGGAAAGAAAAAGTTTAAAAAGAGTTTCTCTTTTTCTAATTTTAAAAAAGAATCAGGGGGAAGGGTTCCAAAAAGAAGTTTTACCATTTCTTGCTCTGGAAGTATTACCATGTCTTTTACCTCTTTTTGACTAATTTTTATTCCTTTATCAAAAAGAAGAGTTGCTTTTTGCTCTGTGCCAGAAAGATAAAGGGTAATTGCTTTTTTTAGAGTCATTCCACTTTTTAAGTACCTTTCTTCTATTTGATAAATAAAAGTTTCCAGAATCCTTCTTAAATCTATAATTTTTAACATACAAAAAGAGGAGACAGAAAAAACACAGGTGGCTTTTAAGAAAAGAGCAAGCAAAGGATACTTAAATGGAACAGATATATTGATATTTCCCAGATTGAAAGTTTGGATGAGAGAAAAGATGGAAGATAATATAACTTCCAAGTTTCCACCAAATTCTATAACAGAATTTTCTTTCAAGATAAGGTAAGCATCCTCTCTATTTTTATAACCAAGGTATGTGACTATGTCCGGTCTTTCCAGTAAAATTTTATAATCTTTATCTTTTCTTTGGACAGAAAAAGGTTCTTTTTTATGCATAGAGATAATCTTCTTTAACTCTATTTCTTTCCCCTCATATCTTTTTAATTTTAGATTGGAAAGATTGGGCATTTTTTCCAATGACCTTTTATTTAAGGTTAAGTTTATCTGCCTTCCGGCTAATTCATAGCCAAAATTCCCATACCGTTGTCTATCTCCCCAGAGCACAGAAAAAGAGTACTTTTCTTCCTCCATTTTTTTAACCGCGTAATTGAGAAGTTTAGTCATTAATCCTTTTCCACGCCATTCTGGAAGAGTAGCTACACCACCAATTCCTCCAACTTTGGCGAGCTTTTTTCCTACCCTAACATTTAGAGGAAATAGACCAACATGGCTTACAATTTTACCTTTCTCTTTGATAATAAATATATTCTCTAAATCAACCGTCTCTTCCCTCCAGACGGCAGGGTAATGAAGCGGAAAAAAGCCTTTTGGATGTCCGTAGACTCTTTCCAAGAACCACATCAATTCATTAAATTCTTTTTTCCTGACCCTTCTTGGTCCTTCCATCTTAGTTATCCTCTCTTTTTAGGGAAATCTTGAGATTGTATCTGCCTAATGGACTTTCCATAAATTATAAGTAGGCGGACAAAAGGTGTGTGTGACTAAGAATCTTAGTGTTTTCGTTTTTTTCTGTTTTCCAGTCACCTGTCCCTGTCGCCTGTTGCTTAACACCAAATCAATGTAACCTTAGTATTCAAGTTATTTAGGCTGTGGGCACCTACAGTCTAACAGTCTATCCACCTGAACAGTTGACTTTCCTTTATAATTATACTACACAAATGAGAACTATGCAACGAACCTCTGCAGTTTCTGACCATTATCCCCACAAAGCTGAAAGAGACAGTCAGCGGAAATGACCTGACCAAATCAATGACCTATTTTCCCCTGGTGGGACTGCTTCTGGGGGCAATCCTAATTCTGGTTAACCTGGTTAGTTCCTCCTTGTTTCCGCCTTTAGTGGCTAAAGCTATAGTTTTGATTGTTTTGGTTATCCTCACCGGAGCTTTACCCCTGGGGGGATTTGTTGCTGCCTGCGAGGGGTTCTTCAGCGGAAAACATGGGGATGAAGCCCTAACTATCATGCGAGAGAGCCGTCCTGGTTTCCGGGGAGTTGTGGCTCTAATCCTCCTGCTATTAATTAAATTTGCTCTTCTCTATAGCTTGGTTGAGAGGGTAGAGTTGGGGGCGCTTCTTCTTATGCCCCTTATGGGCCGCTGGGCTATGGTGGTCATAGGAACTCTTGCCCCTTATGCCCGGGGGATA
This sequence comes from bacterium Unc6, assembly GCA_013626165.1. NCBI lineage: Bacteria > Pseudomonadati > Candidatus Omnitrophota > Candidatus Velesiimonas > Candidatus Velesiimonas alkalicola. The sequence goes on along the minus strand of NDHX01000001.1, from coordinate 98,575 downwards.
AGCCGGGAAAGATTTTCCTCTTCCGGCCAAGATGATTATCGAAGCCTCGTCAGAGCCAGCCTTATCACTTTTATCGTCTCTTTGTTGCTCTTTAGGTTTTTTGTCATTCCCCTTATGGCAATTGTTTGTTTAGCCACCCTGACTCTTCGCTGGTTTAGCTTAAGGAAGCTGGAAGGAATAACCGGCGATGTCCTGAGGGCAACGGCGGAATTAATGGAAATAGTTACCCTCCTCCTGTTTTGCCTGATAAAGTAAAATCGCGGATTTTTTTGACAAGTTTTCACACATGTGTCATACTTTAATCAGAAAGTAGTAATGGATTAAGCGCTTGTTCAGGAGAAGGAGGAACAGGAAATGACTCAAGTAGAGAGGGTAGCTGTTAGCCTACCGAAGACATTGGTTCGACAGGTAGAAGAAATGCGAGATCGCACAGGTCTTAACCGGAGCATGTTTTATAGACTGGCGCTAAAGGCCTATCTGGAAGAATTCCCCCGGAAGGAAAATAAGAAGTTAGCTCAGCTTTATCAAGAAATCCATCAGACCGACCAGAAGCTACTTCGCCATTTCAGACAATACTCTGATAAACATTTCCCACTATACCAAGAATAGGAGAACTGGCGAACATGAATACCGCCAACTATCCACAGAGAGGAGAGATTTATTTTCTTGATACCAGGAAAGTATAGAGCGTTTAGCTTGATAAATCAAGTAACTACAATTCAGTTGATAGGACACACCATGGCCCGGGGTTCTAGTAGAGCATTTGCAAGAGCAGGCTTTCTTCTGCTATTTTTTCTTACCCAAGTTTTCTTTTAGCCGTTCAATCTCAGATTTAAGCCCCTCTAGTTCACTGCGGGTTGATATATCCAGCTTTTCTATTACACCCTTAACTGTCTTCTCTATCTGTGTTTGCATCTCCTTCCTACTCTCTTGTCCCTTTTCAATCAATTTATTGACTAATTTTCTACTTTCTTCCTCGCCAACCTCGCCTTTTTTAACCAACTCCTTCACAACTTCCTCTGCTTTTTCTTTGGTGATGACTATCGCCCCAAGGCCCAAATTAAATACTTTCTTTAAAACATCTTGCATGATTATCACCTCCTCATGTTTCTTCCTGCTTCTTCCTGAACCCATCAACTCGCCCTCATATTTAATGCCAAATATTCAGTCAACCCCGTGTCCCCCTGATTTAATCAGGGGCAGTGAGCAGGAATCCAGATTCCTGCTTAAAACATGCAGGAATGACAGAGAGAGGGAACGATGTTTACTAGAGTATTTACTATTTAATTATACGCAGCGGCAACCATCTTGTCAAACAAAAATTTCTTATCCATTTTTTTATCCATGCCCTCTGCTAAATCAGAATCATCTACTGCTGTCATTTTTGTTAAGATATTCCTTGTTCCAAATAGGGGCCGACAACCTCTTCAGGCTTTTACCATAATCTATCATGCCCTTCCTGTATTCTTCATCCTCTAACGCTGCTCCTGCCTCGGGATAAATAGGTCTGGGATGATGTTTCTGTAATATATGCTCATAAAATTCCTTATAATGATCTCTAATCGGACAGGTCATTAGAAGATTATCCTGCTCTAAATCAGATTTTCCGTATGCATAGTTGTCTTGCCATTTTCTTACTGCGCGGAAGAAATCAGACTTGAGAACAGTATTCAAATTCCCGCCTTTTTCATAAATATCATTTATATTATCTGCTGTATATGGCTGAAATCCACAGGGCGTACAATCGCCCGATCCGGTTATATTAAAATAGCCTCCACCTCTACCTGCTGCCAGACATCCTCTACATGATGGCCCATCGTTCCAGAAATCACCTATGAAATACTCCTTTTCTCGTTCCATTTTTCGTTTTCTTTCTCTTGTAAAAAGCCTCTGCTGGGGAGTAGGCATAAGCTCAAGCGTATACGATCTTCCCACAGGCATATAGTGGAACTGCCACTGATATTTCACTCCTTGTTGCTCAAAGTAGAAGTCATAGAACTCATCACTGGTTATCACATCTATATTCTTACTCGTAGCAGTTACCGAAATCCCGAAAGGAACTCCGGCATTCCTCATATTAGCAAAAGCTGTAAGTATCTTTTGATAAACACCTTCCCCCCTTCTTGCGTCTGTCTCTTTTTCAAATCCTTCCACGGATATAGCCGGGGTAATGTTGCCGGCTTCAGCTAATCTTTGGGCCATTTTCTCGTTTATAAGGGTACCATTACTGTACATCAAAAAGAGAACATCCTGGTGCTTTTTTGCAATATCAAACAGGCGTGGATAGAGAAGCGGTTCCCCACCCGAGAGGACAATAAAATGAGCGCCCCACAATTCTTTTATTTCTCTCACAATTCTATCAAATACCTCATACTTAAGCGTATCTCCGTTTTTCCCTGAAGCTGTATAGCAACCCGGACATTTTAAATTGCAGAGTTGTGTCGGACATACAAGCACAAAAAAAGGCGTTTCCCTCCCCGTTTCCTCCAGAAATATCTTTTTTGGTTTAGCTTCCCCTCCACCTAATAATTTCCCCATAAAAATATCTGTTAGAGCGTCAAAACATTTAGGAGAAACGTTGCTATCCAGCATTTGCTCAATAGAGTGTAAAAGAGCTATGAACATATAGTATCCATCTTCAGCTCGTTTACTTTCCCGATTTAGCGCCATTTTGCGCAATCGCTCTTTTGCCTTAGTAAAAGCAATTTTTCTCAACCTGGAATTACGCAAAACTTTTTTGCCTACTGGTAGAAAAACATGCCCCGCCTTTGCAAAAACTTTATTCCACAGTTCTCTGCTATTTGACTTAATCATTTTTATTACCCTCCTTTGTTTTCATTAATAATATCTATAATTAATTTTGCTGTATGCGCAGCAGCAAATGGTTTGGCCACTGCTTTTGCCTTTGCTCTCATCCGGTTTAGTTCCAAAGGATTGTTTAATAATCTCCGGACTGTGTCTTCAAGCCGGTTTATTTTTTTATTCTGCATGCTACTCCCTTACTTATCAAATAATTGCCGTTTGCCCTCTCCTGACCATCTATAACATCTATCAGAACAGCCGGCAGACCCTTAGTCAGCAATTCAGAAGCAACAAGTCCTCCCGGCTTAGTTATAGCTATATCGGATATTTCCATAAGTTCATCAATGTTATTAACATAACCGAAATTTTTAATGGAGATATTTGGCTCGGGTGAAATTTTCTTGAGTTTATCATATAAGGCTTCATTCTTCCCTGCCACAATAATGAGTTGAAGCGCCATTTTTGAACCATTCAGATGCTGAACTATTTTCTCAATAGGACCTAATCCCCAGCCTCCACCCATTACAAGAATAGTAGGTAAATCTTTTCTCATTCCAAGTTTTGTTTTTAAAGCCAGTTTATTTTGCGTTTTGGAAAAACCTGGATGAATTGGAATCCCAAAGGCATGTATTCTATTCGCTTCTATTCCATAGCTGATAAATTCCTCTTTCATCTCTTCTGTAGGTATAATAAATTCATCAACATATTTGCTGAACCAATAAGGATGAGCATCAAAATCGGTTATTACGGCTATTAACGAGGCAGAAATCTCTCCCTTTGATTTGAGCTCAGAACTTATTCCGCAAAGAGTTTCTCTTATAGCCTCACCGGCTCTCATATGTCCGGAGCCTGTAGATGTTGTAAGAAAAAGCACGCGTTTTTGTCTCATTAATAAATCCATATTCAGATGGTTCGTCATACGAACTATCGTGTTAAAAAATTTTAGCCATTAATCTTCTGCATTCCTATTTCATTAGCAGCCCGAGAGACTGTTTTTAATATATCAATTAGAGTCTGACGCTCAATATGGACTAATTTCCCTAAGATGTCAGAGATATGCTTCTGTTTCTTTTTTGTCATACTGTGAAAGATCTCCTGCCCTTTATTGGTTAAATTAACCCAGACTATACGATTATCTTTTATATCTCTATTCTTGCAGATAAAGCCTCTTTTTGCTAAGCGGTTGATTAATTCGGTCATTGTGCTTAAAGCCACATTCATAGTTTTACTTAATTCGCTTACCATGCACTTACCACTCTTAGCCAGTGCATTCAGTGTTAAGTACTGCTGCAATGTAATCTTAACTCTAAATAATTTATAAGGATTGGAAATCTGAAAATGTTTGATTAAAGTGGGGAGCAAATCATCCAATTGTGAAATAAATCTGCTTACTTCCTCTTTTTTCATGAGAACCCCTATAATTAATTAAAACTTCGTGTGCCTAACTATTTATTAGTATACCGATTAATATCTTTGGTGTCAAGTGATTTCTTGAAGTATAGGAAAGTATAAACCACTTTCTATACTTGATCACACAGATTAACAGGCAGATTACCCAGATTACTTCAAAAGAAAATCTGTGTCCTCGGGTTTTTGTAATCTGTGGTTACGAAGCTTTTTTAAAAGTTTTGTGAAGTTTCGGATATAAGGATATTTCCGGACTTTCTAACAAGGTTTACCGACGATATAGCTATAAGTTTTGCTACTGTGTATAATGAGAAATAGCAGAAAGAGTAATAATGCAGGGGGGGGGAGAAAAAAATTATGAGAGAAAAAAAATAATACTTGACAGGGAAGCGGATTTTGTGTATAGTTATAGTGACTGACCAGACGGTCATTGTAGACTACGAAAAAGGAGAGTCTTTTTATGTCGCCAATTGTTGTTGATAAGAAAAAGAAGAGGGAAAGAATTTTTAATGCTGCTTTAAGAGTGTTCTCTAAAAAAGGATTTTACCCAAGCCGAATGGATGAGATTGCCAGAGCAGCCGATATGGGCAAGGGCACTATCTATGAATATTTCTCGGGTAAGGAAAAACTGTTTTTGGAGTTATGCTCATATTTTATGGATGAATTTAAGAACACCTGTATTAAGAAAGTTTCTTTAATAAGTGAACCCGGGCAAAGGATTAAAGAATTTATCAATCTCAGCATTTCAAGTTTTGAAGAGTTTAAAGACTTCTGTCTTGTCTTTTTGGAAATATGGCCCCGGATAAGAAAAAGAAAGAAGGAAAGCCCGCTTATTTTAAAGATGCGACAGATTTATAAGGATTACAAAAAGACGCTTTCCTCTTATATCAAAGAAGGGATAACGGCCGGCGTATTCAGGAAAGACCTAAAACCAGATCGTGCCGCTTCGGTAATTTTAGCCACTCTTGATGGCTTGATGATTCGCTGGGTTACCGACAGCAAAGAATTTCCCTTAAAGGGAATAAGAAATGTTGTCTTGACAATAATTTCTGAAGGGATAAAGTGTGAGGTAAAGAAATGAATCTACATAATAAAAAAAAGGCCAGTTATCTTATCCTGATTCTTCCTCTTTTGTTTTTGCCGCAAACTTGTTTTGCTTTATCAGAGAAAGCCACCGACAAAGTTGATAGCAGAGATATGAGCGCTGACAAAGAAGTTATAATTTTATCTAAAGAAAAGGCTATAGAGCTTGCCCTGAAGAATAATCACGATATTTTGGCTAAAAAAGAAGAGATAAAAGAGGCTTCTGCCCGGCTTACTCAGGCTCATTCGGCTATTTTCCCGTCTATAAGGGGCAGTGCCTATTATGCCCGTTATGAGAACCACCCTTTTATTCCTTTTGAAGATAATCGTGGTTATAGTTTTTCCGTAGACCAATTGCTCTTTGCAGGAGGAAGAGTGGCTAATACTATAGATTCAGCCCGCAAGGATTTAAGGGCAACAAAGGAAAGCCAAAAAGAGATGGAGAACAAAATTGTCTTCCAAACAAAACAGGCCTTCTACGGTATCCTGCTGGCTGAAGAGTTTGTGCAGATTAGAAAAAAGACCCTGGGATTGGCCGAAGAGAGTCTGGTGGTAACGGAAAAACGTTTCCGAAAAGGAGAGGCATCGCATTATGAGGTTTTAAGAAGTGAGGTTGAGGTAGCCAATATTAGACCTCAGCTCATAAAGGCAGAAAACTTTCTCAAGACCTCTTATAATTTCTTGAAAATTTTAGTGGGAATTTCGCCGGCCCGGGAAATCAAAATAAAAGGAGAGTTTGATTATATCTTAGAGGAGGAAATTAACTTAGAAGAAAAACTTGCCCGGGCCCTACAGATAAGGCCAGCATTAAAAGAGATGATTTTGCAGGAAGAAGCAGCCGAGGCGCAAGTTCGAGTGGCTTTTTCAGGGTATCTGCCTCAGGTGGGGCTTAATTTTACCAATTTTGCCAATCAGAAAGAGGCATTCACTGTGGGTAGAGGAGAATATGATGATTACTGGGTAGCCACTGTTTCCGTAAGCATGCCTATATTTGATGGTTTTTTAACCCGCGCAAAAGTAAAGGAGGCAGGAGTTAGAAAGGAAAGGGTCCGCATCTTAAGGAATAAACTAACTGATAATATAAAAATTGAAGTAAAAAATACTATTTTGGATTTAGAATCTGCCCGGAGAATTGTAGAGGCTCAAAAAGTGAATATAATCCGAGCTGAAAAGGCATATGAGATTATAAGACACAGGCATATTCGGGGTGAAGCGATGCAATTAGACTTGTTGGATGCCCGGGTTGCCTTATCAACGGCTCAGCTAAATTATGCCCAGAGTCTTTATGATTTTATAGTAGCCAGGGCTAAATTGGATTATGTTACAGGAGGAGAGTAAATGGATCCCCTCACCCTTCCCTCTCCCTCTATGGGGAGAGGATTAAGGAGAGGGGGAAGGTTCTTTCGGAGGGGGATAAGGAGGTTGTTAAAATGTCTACTCTACACATTAGAAGTCAGAAATCAAAAGTTAGGTTTTTCTGTTTTCTCTTCTCTGCCCTCTGTTCTCTGTTCTTAACCGGTTGTGGCAGGGAAGGAGAAGAGGTTATTGAGAAGGAAAGAATGCCTGTTTATGTGAAGGTGGCTGAGGTAGAAAAAGGCACTATGAGAGAGACACTCTCTTTTGTGGGTGACATAAAGGCTGAGGATGAGGTAACTATTTTTCCTAAAGTCCCTGGTAAGATTGTAGAAAAACTCGTCAGAGAGGGTGATTTAGCAAAGAAAGGAGATACCCTTTTTCTTATTGACCGCGATGTAGTAGGTTTTGAATTTGAGAAGGCTCCTGTAGAGTCGCCCATTGATGGAGTGGTAGGCAGAGTCTATATAGATAGAGGAATGAGTGTCACTTCCCAGAACCCGCTAGCTCTTATAATAAATATGGATAGGGTTAAAATTCGGGTAGATGTGCCGGAGAGGGATTTGCCAAAAATAGTTAGAGGTCAAAATGCCGAGGTGCGCCTGGATGCCTATCCCGAGGAGGTCTTTAAGGGGGAGGTTTTCATCGTAAGTCCAGTGGTTGATATTGTCTTGCGCCGGGCGCCGGTAGAAATAACTATTGATAATCCGGAACATAAACTAAAACCAGGGATGTTTGCCCGGGTAAAACTTATTACTAATAAGCGTCAAGATGTGCTCATTGTTCCCCGGGATGCCGTTTTAGTAAAAGATAGCCAGGAAATAGTCTATGTAGTAGAGGACTCCGTGGCTAAAATAAGAAAAGTACAGACCGGAATAGTTACCAAAGATAGTATGGAGATTGTCTCAGGGGTTGAGCCTCAAGATAGGGTAATCATTGGAGGCCATTTCGGTCTTAAAGATGGAGCAAGGGTAAATGTCAAATGACAAATGATTTGGATTTTGTCATTTGAGATTCGCCGTTTGGATTTTTGGTTTAAACCGGAGGTTTAAAAATGTTTCTTCCTAATTTTTCCGTCCGCCGTCCCGTAGCCATTACCATGCTTATTATGGTGGTTGTTCTTTTGGGGGCAATTTCTCTGAGTCGTTTGGGCATTGATATGTTCCCTGATATTGAATACCCCATGGTCTCGGTGGTAAGTACCTATCCCGGGGTGGTCCCGGAGGATATGGAGGAGTTGGTTACCAAGCCTATTGAAGAGGTGGTAGCCACAGTAAGCGGGGTTAAGAAGATACGTAGCGTCTCTTATGAAGGGATTTCCGTAGTAATGGCGGAATTTGTCTGGGGGACCAACCTGGACTTTGCCGCCCAGGATATGAGAGAGGCGATAAGTCTTATTGAAGTCTTTCTGCCCGAAGATATGAAAAGACCTCTGGTGATTAAGTTTGATTTAGCGATGTGGCCGATTATGATGTTTGGAATTACCGGGGAGCGCGACCTCTTTGACTTAAGGGACTTAATAGATGATGTTATAAAGCCTCGTTTGGAGCGGATAGAGGGGGTAGCCTCGGTAATGCTCTTCGGAGGTCTGGAGCGGGAGTTTTTAGTAGAGGTTGATGGAAGTAGATTGGAAGCGCATAACCTGTCTCTCTTTGAGATAGCACAAGCGTTAGAAAGAGAGAATCTCAATCTTCCCGCAGGACACTTAATTGAAGGGCCCCGGGAATTTTTAGTGCGCACCGTAGGTGAATTTGAGGGTCTGTATGAGATAAGAAGGACGGTAGTTTCCTTAAGGGAAGGAAAACCCATCTATCTTGAGGACATTGCCGTTATTTCCGATACCCATAAGGAGTTGCGTGGGCACTCGCGGGTAGACAGGCGGGATGGTCTCTTGATTGCCATAAATAGAGAATCCGGGGCCAATACAGTTCGCATTGCCCAGCGGGTAGAAGAAGAGCTCATCCGGCTAAAAAAAGACCTGCCTGCAGATATCAGACTACATGAACTCTTTAACCAGGCAAAGTTTATCCGGGCTTCCATATCCGGGGTGGTAAGCAGTGGTCTCTGGGGAGGCCTGGCCGCAATATTTGTCCTTTTTCTCTTCTTGCGAAAACTTCGTCCTACAATTACTATTGCTCTTGCTATCCCCTTGGCGGGACTGGCTACTTTTATCCCCATCTACTCCCTCGGTTATACACTAAATATGATGACCTTAGGAGGCCTGGCATTAGCCGTTGGGATGCTGCTTGATAATGCCATTGTGGTTATTGAAAATATCTTTCGGCACCTTAAAGAGGGCAAGGAACCAAAAGAAGCGGCACAGATAGGGACAAGTGAAGTAGCAATGGCTATTTCTGCCTCTACACTAACTACCGTAGTTGTCTTTCTTCCTATGGCATATGCTACGGGAATAGCAGGAAAAATGGCACAAGCGTTGGGAGTAACCGTAGGCTCAGCCCTGATTGTTTCTTTATTTGTTGCCCTAACTCTGGTGCCTATGGTAGCCTCCAAACTCTTAAAAAACAATGAAAAAAAAGTTGTAAAGGAAAAAGAAACCGGCGGATGGTTTGCTGGTTTTAAAGAAAGATATATGAGGGTTCTCGCCCTGGCACTTAAGCATCGGGCAAAGGTAATCCTTACTGCGGCGGCTATCTTCGTCCTCAGTTTAGGACTTCTCCTGCTTGTCGGCACTGAATTCATACCCCGGATGGACAGTGGAATTTACATAGGGACTCTGCGGATGCCGGTAGATACCTCTTTGCCTGAGACAAACAGAGTAGTTCAGACAGTAGAGGCAATCATTGCTGATATTCCTGAGATAGAAGCCTCAGGTGTCTTTGTTGGTCTTCATCCCGGGGGCGAGTTAGACTTAGCTTTTGGTTTTGGGATTACAGGGGTGAATGAGGCCCAGCTTATGGGAGAACTATTAAAAAAAGAAGAGAGAAAGCGTTCAACAGAGGAGATTCTGACTGAGATTCGCTCTCGCCTCCCCCAGGATATAGAGGGCTTAAGCACCTCCTTTATCGAGTTTGGTCCGGCGGCAATAATGGGTGGAGCCGGGGCGGCCCCCATAAATATAAAACTCTTTGGTAAGGATTTAGTTGTATTAGAAGAACTCTCCCGGACCGTGATGGAGAGAATTAAAGGTATTGAGGGAATTCATAGTATAGATACCACCCTGAAACCGGGAAAGCCTGAGCTTGCCATTAAAATTGACCGTGAACGGGCTTCCCGAAAGGGATTAGGAGTGGCTGAGGTGGCTCAGGCCGTGCAGACGGCAATGAGGGGTAGGGTAGATACCCGCTTCCGAGAGGCGGGGAAAGAGATAGACATCCGCCTGCGTCTGCGCGAAGAAGATAGAGAGACCTTAACCGATATTGGCCTGATTACCGTTCCTTCTCCCAGAGGGACGCTCGTTCATCTTGGTGAATTGGCCAAGATTCATCCCGAAAGAGGCCCGGCAGCGATATTTCGTGAGGAAAGGGTGCGGGTGGCTGAGGTCAATGCCCAATTTAGCGGCCGCAACTTAGGAGAGATTATGGATGAAGTCCGAGGGGCGGTAGCCGGAATAACCATTCCCTCGGGTTACTTTATTGAGTATGGCGGTGAGTATGAGGACATGGTAGAAACTTTCTACAGCCTTCTTTTTGTTTTGCTCCTTGCTGTTCTTTTGGTCTATATGGTTATGGCAGCCCAATTTGAATCTCTCATCCATCCCTTTGCCATTATATTCAGTGTTCCTCTGGCTTTGATTGGTGTAGTGCTGGCTCTTCTTGTTACCGGTAAGACCATCTCGCTGGTCTCCTTTATTGGAATGATTATGGTTACCGGCATTGTGGTCAATAATGCCATTGTATTCATTGATTATATCAACCAGTTGCGGGCTAAAGGCTTAAGCCGCGATAAGGCTATTATCCAGGCCGGGGGCACAAGACTACGTGCCATATTAATGACCGCCTCCACCACTATGTTAGCCATGCTTCCCCTTACCCTGGGCCGGGCTATGGGCGTAGAGGTGCGCTCTGCTATGGCTGTGGCTATCATCGGCGGCCTATTCGCCTCCACTCTTCTTACTCTTATTGTTATTCCTACTATTTATAGCCTTCTTGATGACTTGGCACATAGAGGTTCTCGCTCTGTTAGATAACGAAAGATAACAGAGTTATTTGAACCCTCGGGGAGTTTTTTTACTCTATTTTCTTCCGAAAGTTCATCCTGAAGCCTAAAGGGCTGAAGGGTTTCACGAGATTCTTCGTCCCCTTCTTCTTCACTTCGTTTAGGGTCAAAGTCCTCAGGATGACGGGTCGGGAAACTCCCCGACCCGTTGCTATCTAACAAGGCGATTCACCAGTCTTTATAAGATCTGTTAATATCTTGTGAACAATATTTGGGTTTGCCTTGCCTTTGCTTTTCTTTATAACCTGTCCTACAAGAAACATAAAGGCGTTGTTTTTACCGGATAAATAGTCTGAAACAGACTTCTTATTTTCCTGTATTGCCTCTTTCACCCATTTTTCAATCTCGGTCCTGTCCTGAACCTGTTCCAGGTTGTGTTCCTGGACAATTTCAATAGCGAACTTTCCTTTTTCTATCATATGAATAAGGACATCTTTTGCAACCTTACCTGTTATTCTGCCGTCTTCTATCATCTGTATCATCTGTGAAAGTTTTTCAGGCTCTAATTTTAAGTCTGTAATATGTTTCCCTTTCTGGTTTGCAATAGACAGTAAATCCCCCATCATCCAGTTTGCAATATACTTAGAATTTACACCAAAAGAGGCACACTTTTCAAAATATTCTGCTAACATATTATCGGAAGTTAAAACACCTGCGTCGTACTCAGTTATATTATATTGTTGAACAAATCTTTTCTTTTTTGCATGGGGGAGTTCCGGAATAATATTTTTAATCTCTTGTATGTGTTGAATAGATATTGTAAACGGAACAAGGTCAGGGTCAGGGAAATATCTATAATCATGGGATTCTTCCTTTGTCCTCATCGGAAGTGTAATATTTTTATCAGGGTCATAAAGACGCGTTTCCTGAATTATTTTTTGTCCTTCAAGAATACACTTTATCTGTCTTTTGGTTTCAAATTCCATAGCCCTTTCTACATTTTTAAATGAATTCATATTCTTTATTTCAACCTTTGTCCCAAGTTGCGTTGCCCCTGTTGGCATTATGGATATGTTGGCATCGCATCTTAAAGAACCCTTTTCCATATCACAGTCTGAGACATCAAGATATTTTAAAAGCATCTTTAATTCTGTAAGATATTGATATGCCTCAGAGGCGGAATTTATTGAAGGAAAAGAAACAATCTCAAGAAGAGGTATCCCGGATCTGTTAAAATCTATAAGACTTCCATCTGTTATTCCTTCATGAAAAAGTTTTCCTGTATCTTCCTCTAAATGGACTCTTTTTATGCCTATCTTTTTGTCTTTAATGTAAATAAAACCGTCTGTGGCAACAGGCATCTGATACTGGGAGATTTGATAATTCTTAGAAAGGTCGGGATAAAAATAATTCTTTCTGTCAAACTTGAGCCTGTTGTGTATCTTACAGTTTAAGGCAATCCCCACCTTTATTGCATATTCAAGTGTCTTCTTATTTAATACCGGAAGACTCCCCGGAAGCCCTATACAAACAGGACAGGTTTGTGTGTTAGGAGCATTCCCAAACTGTGTGCTGCACCCGCAGAACATTTTGCTAAGTGTTAAAAGTTGAAGGTGCACCTCAAGTCCTATAACTGTTTGAAATTTACTTTCCATATAGGCTACTATTCAGGTTGTTCAGACTGTCTTCTTTTAGGTTATTTGGGATATAGGCAACTACAATCTAATAGTCATCCACCCATAACAGTTCGTTCTACTTTAAAAATCCTATTCTATGTAAGGGCCAATATCTGAAAAAGGCAAGACCTATAATATTATGATTTGGGACAAATCCCCAGTGTCTGGAATCTTTACTGCTGAATGAGTTATCTCCTAAAACATAATAACTATCTTCCGGGACAATAACAGGCTGAGCCTCCAAGCCATAAGGGGCAGCATTCCTATACCAGAGGCTTAATACTTTTTGATGTGTTGCAGGCTGTCCATCTATAAGAACACTGCCCTTTTTTATCTCAACTTTTTGGTTGCCTGTTGCAATAAGTCTTTTCACATAATCTTTCCTATTTTTAACGCCTTCTTTATCGTATAAAAAAACCACAATATCCCCTTGTTTTGGTTTTCTTATTGCAGGTAGTTTGATGTTTGTCCAAGGAATTTTGACCCCGAATATAAATTTATTTACCAATATCCTGTCTCCTTCTAAAAGTGCATCACGCATTGAACCTGAAGGGATTTTAAATGCCTGCACAATAAATACAATGATAATACTTGCATATATCCCGGCCCAGAAAAGGTCTTTTATCCATCCACAGATAATCCTGCTGTGCCTTAATAACACCATATTTTTTATCTCCTTTATCTATCCAATAATTCCAAATCCTCTTATCACCAAATGTATTTGGGCCTTTACAACATGTCGGCCCTCTTCTGTAAATATTGTTTTTATAACATCTTTTGCTCTGTATTTGTTGGCTTCTTCTACAAGTTTTAACCCGAACATTGTAAGAAATGTTAAAACTGAAGATACTGCAAAAAGTATATGAAGATTATATACTGTCCAGAACTTTATACTAAAAGACCAGTCCTTCAAACTTTGTGCTATAGCGCCCCCCAAAAGTGGGGCAAATCCTCCGCAGATACTGACTATAATTGTCATAGCAGAAAGATAAACGGATCTTTTTTTTACCGGAGAAGAACTTATCTGGAATTTGAAAAATGCAATAGTATGTGCAGGTGCTGAGATTGCATCTAATAGAAATATAAAAGGAACAATAAATGTAAAATTTTCTGTGCTGAAAAGCCAAAGAAAAGATGAGATCCCAAGTAAAACAGTTGCTATGGACAAAACAGGCTTACTTCCGAATACATCCACCCAATGTCCCCAGAACCCAAATGCAAATACAGAAACAATCGCTCCAATGGTAGAATATATACCTATCTGAAAATAACTTAATTTAAGAATATCCAACATATAGAGAATTCCAAAACCAAGTGTTATTGACCTTGCAAAAGAGAAAAAACTGGCATATATAGCAAAATTTTTAAAAAGACGCGATTTGAAGGGCAGTGTAATAAGTTTTAAAAAATCAATTTTTTCAGGTTGAATATTAATCTGAGGAATTTTGGCAATAACTTTTACAGCGGCAAGCCCGAATACTGTTCCTATTGCAAAAAGCAAAAGAAATGTTATATTTGAATAGAATATATCAAGAATTTTAGTTGCAATAAGTGTTGTGAGCACACCACCGCAGATAACTATCATATTCTGTTTTGCCCAGAATTTTCCCCAGTTTTCAGTAGAAACTATTGATGACAACCACGGTATCCAGGGTGCGCTACCAATAACATTTATACCAACAGAAGTAAAAAGTATAAAAAGAACTATTGAAATTTTAACATCTGATGAGAGACTTAAAAAAAGAAATGGGATAAGGGCTATAAAAAATCTCACAATCATTGCTGATGATATAAACCCAACCATAATGTCCCTGGGCTTTCCATATTTTTCAAAAATATATGAACCGAGAAGTGTTGCAGTCTGGAAGAAAATTCCAAGAGAAGAAAGGATACCTATATGCCATGCAGAAGCGCCCATTTTTTGTAAAAAACCTATAATGAACACAGAGGTAGGGATAAAAAATGCGGCCCAAACACCCATAAGTCCTGCCTGTCTTTCGACCATCAATACCGCATAATCAGTCTCTTTGGGTGTAAGATTTGTTTGTTCCATGTTTTTTTATTTCATTACTGCAAAAAATGCACCTTGCGGGATTTGAATTCTTCCAAACTGTTTCATCCTCTTTTTGCCCTCTTTTTGTTTTTCCCACAATTTCCTTTTCCTTGTAATATCCCCTCCATAGCACTTTGCAGTTACATTCTTCCCCAGTGGCCTGATAGTTTCTCTTGCAATAATTTTCCCGCCTATTGCTGCCTGTAACGGAATCTCAAAAAGATGCCTTGGTATCTGTTCTTTTAATTTCTCAATTAATTTTTTCCCTCTCTGATAAGCCCTCTCACAGACAATTATTGTAGAAAGCGGCTCTAAAATCTCCCCCTGCACAAGAATGTCAAGTTTTACAAGATTGGCATCCCTGTAGCCTGTCCGTTCATAATCCATAGAACCATATCCACGGGTAATAGATTTTAGTCTGTTATAAAAATCCACTATAACCTCTGAAAGAGGAAATTCAAACCTTAACATAACAGTGTCTGACTTTATGTATTCACTTAAATGTAAAACCCCTCTTCTTTCTATAGCCTCCTGCATTAAAGGTCCTATGCTTTCTGAAGGAACTATCAAAAGCGCCAATATCATGGGCTCTTGTATTTTTTTAATTTTTTGTGCAGAAGGAAATTTAGAAGGACTATCTACCTCAATAATATTCCCATCTGTTGTTAATACCCTGTATGCCACACTGGGGGTTGTTGCAACAATATTTAAGCCAAACTCTCTTTCAAGTCTTTCCTGTATTATATCCATATGTAAAAGCCCCATAAATCCACACCTGAAACCAACACCTATTGAAGAGGATTTTTCAGGCTCAAATGTGAAGGATGCATCCGTAAGATGGAGTTTGAACATTGCCTCTTTTAACATCTCAAAATCCTTATTATTCACCGGATATATGCCGCAGAATACTAATGGTTTTAACGGCTCGTAACCTGGTAAAGGCGTAATACAGGGGTTTTTGTCATCTGTTACGGTATCGCCTGTTCTTACAAGCGTTGCATCCTTTATATTGGCAATGATGTATCCCACCTCACCTGTGCTTAAGGTTTCCACCTTTTGCGGCTTTGGAACAAATACTCCTACCTCAATGGTCTCATAACTATTTCCTGTTGCTACAAGTCTTATCTTCTGTCTTGATTTAAGTCTTCCGTTAAATACCCTTACATATATAATAACACCCCTGTGAACATCATATTTTGAATCAAATATAAGTGCCTGCAATAATTCATCTGGATTCCCGGAAGAAGGTGGTATATCCTTTATAATTCTTTCCAATATTTCTTTTATACCTGCACCAGTTTTAGCACTTGCATAGATTGGTTCATCTTCTATGTGAAGGACATTAAACAGTTCTTGTCGGACATTTTCAGTATCCACATTCGGAAGGTCAATCTTATTTATAACAGGTATTATCTTAAGCCCCTGACCGCGGGCAAGATTAAAATTGGCAACAGTTTGAGCCTCAATCCCCTGAGATGCGTCCACAACAAGTATTGCCCCTTCACAGGATGCAAGTGCCTTTGATACTTCGTAAGAAAAATCAACATGTCCGGGCGTATCAATAAGGTTCAGTGTATAAACATTTCCATCATCTGCTCTATAATTTATACGAACAGCCGATGCTTTTATGGTTATACCCCTTTCCCTTTCAAGTTCCATATCATCAAGAATTTGGTTCTTAAACTCCCTTTCACCAACCGCACCTGTTGCTTGCAACAACCTGTCTGCAAGTGTGGATTTCCCATGGTCAATATGGGCAATAATACAAAAATTTCTTATAAGATTTTGTTCCATAACTTTTTATTTTTCAACCACTGAACAAGCCTCATATGTGTGTAGGTGGCAGAGCATCCTGGACATCAAATTCACCTATACGGATTCTTCTTAAATATGTCATGTGTGCACCTGTATTAATCTTTTTTGCGATATCCTCTATAAGGCTTCTTATATATGTTCCGCCTGAACATCTAACATTAAAACTTATATAAGGGTGATTGTATTCTATAAATTCTATTTTTGATATTTTTATAAGTTTAGGTTTTCTTTGCACCTTTATTCCTTTTCTTGCCATCTCATATAGTTTTCTACCCCTTATTTTGATTGCACTTACCATAGGTGGCACTTGAAAACTCTCGCCCAGAAATGTCTGAAGTGCCTGGACAATCTGTTTCTTCTCTAATTTCTTATCTTCAAATACCTGTGTTATATTCCCCTGTCTATCGCCTGTGTTGGTTGTGGCACCAATCTTCATAACCGTTGAGTATGTTTTTTCATATGGCAAAAATTCTTTTGAAGTTTTTGTAGACTTGCCCAACAGAACAATAAGAAGCCCCGTTGCAAGAGGATCAAGTGTTCCACAGTGTCCAACCTTTTTTATCTTAAATTTCTTTCTTATATATGCAACAACATCATGAGATGTCCAGCCCTGAGGCTTATCAACAAGAAGTATTCCATCCATATATTTTAAAAAGACACTCTCTCCACACAGACAGTATTATAAAGCCTGTGAGTACAACTCCCATAGAACAGGTGACGAGGTGGCTGGTGCTCTGGTGCTTGGTAAGGGGAATTAGAGTTCACAGGCTCTTTATCGTTCCAGTGCCTTTTGGTTCTGGTTTTTCAAGTTTTTGAATATTTCTGGAAACACTCCGGATAATTCTTCAATAACTCTTTTTTTAATATCCTCTAATGCAGGAAGGCTTGTCCTTTCATCCTGACCAAATTGTTCCTGATATTTTTTCCATATAAAAGATGCAACCTGATATGAACCCTCAAACCTTTCTCTATCTCCTGTGGCAAGTGAAAGAAAACTTTCATTTATCAGTCCATATATAACCATCAGTGTTCTGCTTCTGCCTGCATCCCTTATGTCAAGAATCTGTCTTAAAACAAAATGTTCAAGAGGAAGACCTGTATCTTCACCGGGATAATATTTTTTTATAACAGAGTAAAAATGGACTGCATCTTTTATCTTCTTTGACAGATAAAACGATATAATAGCCTCTCTTAAAAATGTATTATGAGCAGATCTTACGCCTGATATAATATTTTCATCCTGCCATGCCCTGTTTATAAGTTCTTCAAAATACCGGTTTATACTATTTGCAATTTTTAACTGTGGACCGGATATGAAGTATCTTTCACCGTCTTTTTCACTAAATGTAATATTGCCCTGTCTGAAAATACCGAGAAGAGAAGAATATATCAACCTCTGTGTGGAAAGAAACTCAAAATCATCTTCATGGGTAAGAGGTTCTGCTCTTGATGCCCAGTAAAGGCTATGTGCATTAGATTCTCTCCAGTCAAGACCGGGATATTTTTTTTGGAGCAAATACATATAATCTATATCCATCTTAAGAGATTTTGTTATATATCTTGCCCCAAGAAATCTTAAAAATGCTTCCTCTTGTTGTGAGTTTTCAATCCTTTCAAGTGATTCAATGGGTGAAAAGTCGTCCCAACCTCTCCAATCTTTCATCCTCATTTTTTCAGAAAATTCAAGTATATCCTTGTCAATATTTGTTTCACTTTCAGGAATACCGATGATTGTTTTTATATCTCCGCCCCCTAAGGCCCTTTGTATAGATTCTGCAAGTCTTTGTTTATAATACCAATTAAAATCATCTGAATACCCTCCTATCTTGTGATTAAAAATCCATGCAAGCTCTCTTAAAAGAAAGTAGCTTTGGGGATTATGCAGCAATCCTTTATCTCTTATCACACCAATACCATTCTGAACCCATAACCATCTGTCCTGCGGAGTGGAAAGTTGAGCAGAGATATTATATGCCATATTCCATGCGCTAAACGCCCACACATGGAGAAGGCGGGGTTGAAGACTGGCAATCCAATCGTAAAGCTGGACAAGTTCAAAAAATTTACCCTCTTGTTGAAGGTTCTGCGCCCTTATCCATAGCGCGTTCACCAGTATACTCCTGAACCCTCCTAAAACAGATGATGCAAGGGCAAGGGTTGGGGGCATGTTTTTCGCAAGCAAGTTGCTTGAAAGGTCATACCTCTGCCTTGTTTTGTTAATTTCTTTCAAAAAAACAGAGCAAGAAACAAAAAGTGCAACCAAGATTACAACAAGGATGCACTTTTTAGCAAATAATTTAAAATAGATATTATCCAAGAAAGTCTCTTTATCTAAGATGAGGACCTAATTTTCCCCATGTCTTCCTCCCAACTATACCATCTGGCGAAAGTCTGTTTGCTTTTTGAAAATCAATAATTGCTCTCTTTGTCCTTCTTCCTATTATACCATCTATCGGCCCCGGATCATATCCTGCGTTTTTTAATGCTCTTTGTATGTCTCTAACTGTGGGTCTCTCTGGAATTTTTACCTCGGGTTGGACAGGTATTACGGGTGGTTGTACTACTTGAGCACGCTCTTGTGTCTGCACAAATTCTTCTACTGGAACTATTGCAAAAGACTGAAGACGTACCCATGTTTTATCATCTACAACTCCTGTTGCACGAAGTTCTTTTGATTCCTGAAAGTGAAAAACGGCCTTTCTTGTAGAGGAATTCATGGTTCCATCAATTACACCCGGATCAAAACCAGCCTGCTTTAACAGAAGCTGTACTTCTGCAATACGGGGATTGTATCCAACCGCATAGCCAATTACCAACTCCTCTTGTGCAATCTCCTGTCTTGTTGCCTTTAGTGGTCTTTTACAACCCGAAACAATGAACAAACAAAGAACTAACGAACAAATAAAAATAACATCCTTACGCATATATCCCTCCTCTTTTGTATGCGAATATACTTTTTAGCCGATATATTTGGTTTTGATCCGGCTTCCTGCCTGCTTTACAGAAAGCGATTGCAGAATCTACTATTTTGAAGATATCGCCTCGGGAATTATACCCTAAAATAAACCTTGCCTTGGCGATGTTATGCTCAAAGTTGTAGAAGCCATCGTACTCAAATTCCACCACGGGAAAATTTAACTTTTCGGAAACATATTTGACTAATTGGTCATAAGTGAGCCGGCCCTGGCAACAAAATATTACAACTTTTTATAAGAATCGATCCAAAACTATTTCATCCACCCCCACCATAAAATGTTCTTTTTGATAACCCACCGGAATAAACCGATTCTTCAAATAATAGACAAGAGCTCTGGTATTATGAGCGGAAACACAAGTAGAAACCTTTCGCTGTTTCTTCCTTTTCCAGAACTCTTCCATTTTCCTCATCAGGGCTGTTCCTATGCCCTTGTGGAAAAATTTGGGATCAACCCCCACAACATTCAAAGAACCCAAACCGCGGGTAGTTGCAGAACCCTGTATATACCCTAATATTCTTCCATCCTCTTCGACAACATAAGAGACTGTTTCTGAATTATCTCTTTTGGTATTGCTGGTCTTTCTGAGAACTTGTGAAGAAAAAGACTTCAAATCTAACTGGCTGAGCCTTTCCCCAATGAAAGATCTAAAGGCCTCAATCATAATCTTGGAGGCGGACTTACTATCCTCCGGCTTAAATCTTCTAACTTTCATTTTCATCCTATGTTAACAGTCAATAATTTTCTACTTTAAAAACCGTATTATTAAATATTTATCGCTAGTTTGAATTTATTAAAATCTTCAAACACTCATTTATTCTTTAAGATACGGTAAATTATAGTTAAAAACTTTCTAGTGGTATCTATAAATTGCCTTGCCACTGCCCTTTTTTGGCTTTAGGTCTGAAATAAAATTTTTTTAAATACAGATTATACCTTATCGCAATGAACATTGATTGCACTAATGCTGTAATTTCTTACACTTCTTTGTTAAGTTCTTCGTTTATCTTGTCAATTGAATTGTTAAGGCTGTGTATCTACTTAACAATTATCTTCTGCTCAAATTGATAGCTTAATTTAATATCAAGGGCCAAAACTTTATCTAATTTTTTCTTGGAACCAAAAACTTCACGCTTGATAATTATATCATTAGCATTAAAGATATTGTAGATTTTATTTTTTAAACAATTTCTTAGCTTTACAAATTTATCCCGTGTGCATATGAGACTGGCTATCTGCAATTCTTCTTTTGTTGAGCATCCTTATCTCTTAGGATTAACCCTTTGCTTAAAATACCTTGCTTATTGTTACCGTATCGTGCTCATCTGTTTTCTTCACTTAAAGCAGAGATAATCTTAAATTGCGTAGGATTGATTATCCTGACTGCCTTAACTTTGCCCTTTATCTTTCTGGCAAATACATAAGTGTTGCCTGTTGATTCTACCGCTGCCTCATTGCTCTTATTCAGTGTCTTCTTGAATGCTTCTACACCCTTGTCTTGTGTCCATCTACTCCTATTTATTTCTTCATCGCTACACTCTTTTCTTTGGTTGTAGTTTTCTGAAGCAGTGCTATTTGTCGGTAAACACCATCCTCCTATTCTGGGCCAAATCCTATGGTGACTATTCGGTTATAGGCTTGATTGATCTTCTTCACAGGGTCAATTAAGCCCCAGAAAAAAATACAACCTATAATATAACCGAGCTACTCCCCAGACCATGGTTATCTTATCCCTGATCCAGTGTTTTCACCAACATTATTTGACTGTTATTATATCATCTTCTTTTTTAAATTGTGAAAAATATTTCTCTTCTTTTTTAAAAAACTCATCTGCCATATCTACTATCTTATTGATCTTTAAGGTGCTACTGGTTAAAGGGTCGGCTAAAAGCGCCTGATAGACCAGGTCCTTATTTTTTGAAAAGTGAGCTTCTACGGTTAAAGCCTGGGCAAAGACTATTCTGCTACAGTAGGATGCCGGACCCAAATGTAGATCTCCAATATAGATAGGCCTTATCCCTTCCCTACTTACCAGGCCAGGAACCTCCACACAACAACCATCAAGTAGATTGGTGATTAATCCATTATTTTTAAGGTTTATATTGCACTTTCTTAAATTATCAGTCTCTAAGGAGTGGATAATTAAGGTCGCATATTCTTCTGTCTTTTCTATCTTTATCTTCTTCTTTTCCTTAATCTCTTTTTTTGTTTCATTTTAACAATTCTTTTTTCAAATCTTCATCAGAAATAACCGCTTTTCGTTCTCGGATTTTCTCTTCATATCTTTGTTTGATAAATTCATTAACTGTCTTTTCGTCTACTTCATTTTCCAAAAGTTTTTTGATAATCTCTGTTACTGAACCAACTCCAGCCATTCCTGAGTTTAAGGCAAAGATTTTTAATTGAGGCAAAGGGATACAACTTAATTTCAGATTCAAAACTTCTTTTTGACCAAGCAAAGGCATACTATACATAGCATCATAAATTTTGCGTTATAAACCGAACTGTGATAAAATGCCTCCTTAAAGAAGGAGGCGTATGAAAAGACTGGAAATTGCCGATGCACCAGTTATGAAAATTGCAGTTCAGCAAGAGATACACCGTTCGGATAAGTCCCGATATGACCACCGGCTGCATGGAATTCTTCTGGTTAGCCAAGGGTTTAACTGTTACCAAGTAGCAGATATGTTCGGACAGAATCCCAGCACTATTCACAATTCATTTTGAAACCGCCGTTTCGCTTAACGTTTCCAGCACAAACGAAGTTGCGGAGCAATTTATTTCTTTGTCGTTTGTGCTGTGTTAGCGGAAGTTTTGCGGTCATAATCAAAATTAAATAATGTGCTTTGTCTTTGTAAGTCTGGTTTCACATTTCTTTTTATTTCTTCAATTTGTCCATTTAGTCTTTTGACTATTACATCATAATAGTTTTCAGAGGCTTCTATTGTTATATATTGTCTTTTCAATCTTTTTGCTACTGCTGCGGTTGTGCCTGTTCCACCAAATGGGTCTAAGACAATATCATTAGAACTTGAACTTGCTTTAATTATTCTCTCTAATAAGGCTTCTGGCATTTGGCAAGGATGTTCTCCCAGCCGTTCTTTAAATGTGCCACAAACCCTTGAGAATTCCCAGACATCATCAGGAATTTTTCCTTGTGGATTTGCCCTTCTGTCATTGTAAACTAATTGGCGTGCAGATGGTATTCTGATGGTATCTCCATTAAATTTGAACTTTTCTTTATCTTTTGTGAAATAAAGAATATGGGCGTGTGCTCTATTAAACTTTTTTCTTTGGTTTTGTCCAAAGGTGTAATACCAGATAATCCAATTCCTGAAATAAAATCCTGTGCGTTTTAGAATAATGTTTATTTCTGCTGCAAATTCATCCCCTATTGCGATATAAATTGAGCCATCTTTCTTTAGAACTCTGGAGGTTTCTTTAATCCAGTCTTCAGACCATTTATAATATTCAACATAAGAAAGGTTATCATTGTATTTATCGTACTTAATCCCAATATTAAATGGTGGGTCTGCAAATACTAAATCTACAGAATTTTGAGGGAAATCCCTCATTGTTTTGATGCAATCACCTAAATAAACCTTATTGACTTCCATATTTACCCTAATTCAAATAATTCACAAGGTTTTATCTTGAACTGTAACTTCGTAGGGTCAGGAGTTCCACCCTTTCTTTGTGCTGTGATTCTACCAATGTAAAGGCTACCTTTGGGTGAAATTTTAATATCACCGCCGCCGAATAAATTCATTGCGGTGTTGATATCTTTTAGTGCCCATATAGTTGTATCCTCACTTCTATTATAACGGGTTACCAGCATCCAATTAGCAGATAGACCGCCTCTCCCTTTTAATATGTCGCTTACTACAATAATGCGATTCTTTTTGAAGAAGGTGATAATTTTATCCTGTATCCTTTCAGGCATTTCATTAATAAATAATCTCCTTTTGTCTCTCAATGAGGTTTTACCTACCAGTTTTGAATATGATTTTGGATTTAATTCACCCGTGAAAAGTTTTAGCCATAAAGCGATCTCATTATCAAAGCCCCACATCTCTTGGTATGCCTCGACGGTTCTTTTATCAATTTGGTTATAATCTGCATCGGAATTAGCCTTTTTTAGAGATAGATTTTCAATTTTCAGGAGATTACCGATTTTTATGATTATTCTTATTTGAGCATCAGCCTTTTTGAATTTCATTAACGCTTCATATTCTTCCTCGTCTATTTCAAATTTATCTAAATCGGTTTTCTTTATTCTGGTTGGAATTTGAATTGCTTTAACTGAAGACAGCTTATCAATATGGTAGCCCATGATTTTAAGCCATTCCTGAGCTTCGTTATCGTTTTGCCAAGAATTAAACTTCTTACATATACTTTTTTCATTGGCAAAACCGCCTTTAGCAGTTTTAGACCCGAGTTCTTTTTTGTCCATATCGTAATCGTATTATAAACAATACCTTATAGAAATGACCGCAAAATTTCGCCTAACATTCCCAGCATAAAAGAAGTTTTTGCGAAGCAAAAATTTAGACAAAGACCGTTAAACACGAACCCTTTATGCCGTGTTAGGTGAAGTTTTGTCACCATCATACTGTGTTAATCGTTATAAGTTTTTTATTATATTTTCTGCCCATTTTTTTGCTCTTTGGATATTTGCATCAGTATTGTTTTTTAATGGGTCTTGAAAATCAATTTCTCCTAAAATTTGATTGTTTCCCAATGCCTTTTTCATTTTATCAAAAATTTTTCCTCTACTTCCACCATGGCAACAGAACAGAGCTATTTTTTTATCTGATATATGACAAGAAGTAAACAATGTGTTAAGCGGAGGTGTATATGTCCAGGCCCATACAGGAGTACCTATAAATAATACATCATAATCCTGAACACTTTTATCAAAAGGCAATAATTCTGGTTTGGTTTTCAACACAGCTTGTTTTCCTCCCCAGAAATATTTCATAAATCCTTTCGTTTTAATTTCTATTTTTGGTTTCAGTTCAAGAATATCCGCATTTATCATCTTTGCAATATGTTCAGCAATTAGTTTTGTATTGCCTTCAAAGGAATAATAGACAACGAGTTTTTTCATATATTTTTCTTTTCTAATTATTTTATTCCTGTAGTACAGAAACTCACTTGTCCCGAATGCTCTTAAGATCAGGGTGGCAGTTTTAAGTATTATGAAAACAGGGTTTGTTTCATTTCATTCACAATAACAGGACAAGTGGAACAAGCAAAACACCACACTACAACCTGATTGCATCTCTTAAAAGTTCAGTATTTGTTATCTTACCATCGGAATCTGCCCATAACAGAACCACATCAAATCTGAGAGATCTGTTTTTTATACCTTTTTGGCTACAATACCACTGGGCAAGTTTTGATATTTTGTGTTTTTTCCTATCATTTATTGCATCCCAGGGCCCTCCAAACTCTTGGTCTTGTCTTGTCTTAACCTCTATGATACACAATATATCCCTGTCAGATGCAATTATATCAATCTCGCCCAACGGACACTTCCAGTTGCATTGTTGTATCCTGTATCCGTTTTGTTTTAAGAAGTTGACCGCATGTTTTTCACCTGTTTTTCCTAAGTTATCCATAATTTTAACTCTGAGATATACATTGAGATTTTCCTCACTAATTTTAAATTTATTCTAAACCTGCCCCACATAAAAGTCAGGGGACAAGTTTTACAGGAACAACATAAGAAGCGGCAAGCGACTTGATTATAAATGTTTTTCTATGAATAGAGGAGAGCCCTAAATTTTTTATTGAAGAAAGATGGAAGGGGGTTCCATAGCCTTTGTTTTTTGAAAATCCGTAGGAAGGGAAAACCTTATCATAGTGGTCCATAATCCAGTCTCTTGTAACCTTTGCAATAATTGAGGCGCAGGCAATACTGCAGGACCTGTTATCACCAGACACTATCGGAAAGGCTGGAATTTCAAAATCAAACTTTGGAGTATAAGGACCGTCTACAATAATACAATCAGGCTTGACAATTAAATTGTTCACAGCCTTTTTCATTGAATAAAGCGTAGCCCTGTGAATATTATCGGCATCAATCCTGCCTTCTGCGGCTATTCCTATACCAATATATGCTTTTCTTAGTATTTCAATATATGCTTCCTGCCTCTGCTTGTTTGAAAGGAGCTTTGAGTCTGCAATAACAGATGTGAAATCTGTTTGTAGAAGACACACAGCAGCAGATACAACAGGCCCTGCTAAAGGACCTCTGCCTGCTTCGTCTACACCTGCGATTGTTTTATAACCCTTACTGCGAAGTTCCCTGTCCAGCTGGAGCAGTCTCTGGAGCCGTTTTTGATTCCTGCTTCTTTCTGCCTTTTTCGGCCAAGACTTCCCGCCCAGTGGAATGGGTAAGGTTTTCAACGCCATGGGTGGGCTGGTAGCTTTCAATTTTTAGTCCCTTTCCAAGTCTGTGCCTCAGGTAATAAAGACGGGCCCGTCTTACTTTGCCACTTTTTACCTTTATTATTTTATCAACATTCGGAGAATGTAAGGGGAACATCTTTTCCACTGCATCAGAACCTATTACTTTTCTTAATATAACCGTTGAGGATATAGACTTCCCTGACTTTCTTATAACAGTGCCTTCAAACATCTGTGTCCTTGTCTTCTCTTCTTCTGTTATCTTTGTGTATATACGAACAGTATCTCCTACACTAAAAGATGGAATATCCTTTTTTAAAAAACCGCTTTCTATTAAACCAATTTTTTTTAAGCTATTAAGTGCTGCCATTCTGCCTCCTACTTACCTTAACTCCTGTAAGTGCAAGGAGCTTAAGGCCTATCTTTTTTTAACAAATCTGGTCTTTTTTCTCTTGTTATTTTTTCTGCCTGCTCTTTTCTCCATTTTTTTATGGCCTTATGGTTACCTGAAAGAAGAACATCTGGCACATTCAATCCCCTGTACTGTGAAGGTCTTGTGTAATGAGGATATTCTAATGTCCCTGTTAGGAATGATTCTTCGTACTTTGAATTTGGGTCACCTAAAACACCGGGAACAAGCCTTAATACTGCATCTATTATAACCATTCCTGCAATTTCGCCTGATGTAAGAATATAATCTCCTATTGAAATTTCATCTGTAACAAGCACCTCTGAAACTCTTTCGTCTATACCTTCATAATGTCCACACAAAACAATTATATGTTTATATGTTGAAATATGTTGTGCCTGTGCCTGTGTAAAAAGAACCCCTCTGGGGATGGTAAGAATTATATGAACATCTTTTGGATATGGACTTTTAGAACGCAATTGCTCTACTGCCTCAAATATGGGTTCAGGACTTAAAACCATACCAGCCCCTCCACCATATGGTCTGTCGTCTGCTTTTTTATGCTTATTATATGTCCAATCCCTTATGTTATGCACCTGTATATCTACGGCACTTCTTTTTATGGCAATCTTCCACATAGATGTCTTAACAATACAATCAAACATTTCCGGAAATAGTGTAAGTATATCTATTTTCATATCGAAATCTTATATCTAACTACTGATGGGTGTTTTATTTTTTGATTTTAACAAACTTTCCACTGTTTCAGAAAGTTTTGCACCTTTGCTTATCCAGTATTCTATTCTATCCCGTTTTAATTTTATAACAGCAGGATTTGGAATTGGGTCATAATACCCAAGTTCTTCAAGGGCCCTGCCTTCTCTTGGAACCCGTTTATCACAAGCAATAACACGATAAAACGGCCTTTTATGTGTTCCAAATCTTTTTAGTCTTATTACTACCATATGATCACTCCTTTTCTCTTTTTATACAAGCACCGAGTTTAGAGAGTTTTTGTTCCATCTGTTCATATCCTCTATCAAGATGATACGCACGCAAAACCTCTGTTTTTCCTTTCGCAACAAGTCCTGCAAGGACAAGTGCTGCGCCCGCCCTTAAATCAGATACCGTAAGCGGCGCACCGCTTAAATATTTAACGCCCTGAACAATAGCAGACTGCCCCTCTATTCCTATATTTGCCCCCATCCTGCCCAGTTCTGCAACATGTGTAAACCTATTCGGAAAAATTTTTTCACATATAACAGATATCCCGGGTGTAATAGACATTAAAGCCATTGCCTGTGCCTGAAGATCTGTCGGAAAACCGGGGTAAGGAAGTGTTGTAATGCTTACACTTTTTCTTGATTTGGGTTTCCTTACCCATAAGTAGTCCTCTTTTGCTTGTAAGGGAATATCTGCCTCTTTTAAAAAATTAATTACCGCGCCCATATGCTCATTTATACAATTTTTTATTTTTACATCCTCACCAATCATTGCGCCTGCAATTGCAAATGTCCCTGCCTCAATCCTGTCCGGTATTATCCTGTGCCTGATACCTTTTAAGTGTTGGACACCTGTTATTTCTAAAATAGAGTTGCCTGTGCCTTTTATCTTTGCACCCATTTTTATAAGAAACCTTGCAAGGTCGGCAACCTCCGGTTCAGAAGCCGCGTTTTCTATAAGTGTGGTGCCTTTTGCAAGACTTGCCGCCATCATAACATTTGCTGTTGCAAGAACAGACGAGCCGTAGGCTCCTGCAAGATATATCCGTGAACCCCTTAATCCTTTTGTATTTGCAACAACATAACCGTCTTCTATTTTTATATCTGCACCAAGTAAAGACATTCCCTTAAGATGCAGGTCAACAGGTCTTGCTCCTATAATACACCCACCAGGAAAAGATACTCTGGCTGTTTTTTTTCTTGCAAGAATAGGTCCAAGAACACAGAACGATGCTCTCATCTCTCGGACAATCTCATAAGGAGCCTCTGTTCCTATATCTTCACCTGAATGAACCATTATGGTTGTTCCTGTCCATTGAATATCTGCACCAAGCCCCTTTAAAAGTTTTATCATAGAGCGGGTGTCTTTCAGATTAGGAACATTTTCTATAACACACGGTTCATTTGTAAGAAGTGTTGCAGCAAGTATTGGAAGAGCAGAATTTTTTGAGCCGCTTACCTGAATACTTCCCTTTAGTTCATACCCACCTTCTATGACAAATTTATCCATAAATTCAGCCCCGTAAGCACAATATCCTGTCAATACCGAATAAATTTTTTATTGTATAAAATCTTTTGTACCGTTTTGTTCCTTCTGCCATACTTAAAACATCTATTTTGTGATTATCTCCTATCTCAATCAGAATATAACCGCCGTCTTCTAACATCTGCCATGCCTTTTTTATTATTCTTTTAATGATTACACACCCGTTTTTCCCGCCATATAATGCTGTTATGGGTTCTTTTTTGACATTATCCGGAATATTTAACAAATCCTTTGATGAAAGGTAAGGCGGATTTGAGACAATAAGAGAAAATTTTGTATTGCTTATTCCATTCCACAAATTTGTACACATCCATCTTATATCATAACAGGGAAGGATCCTGTGTGCATTTTTTTTTGCACAAGAGATTGCCTTCTGTGATATATCAGTTGCAAATATTCTGCTTTCCTTAAATCTTTTTGCAAGACTAATGGCTATATTGCCACAGCCTGTGCATATATCAAGTATGTTACCGCCTTTATAAACCCTTACTGCTTCTTCTATAAGTAATTCTGTATCCTGCCTCGGTATAAAAACTCCCTCGCCAACCTCATAAATTATATCATCAAAATATGCCTTTCCGGTTATATATTGGATAGGGTAAAGAGCTCTTCTTTTATTTATATATTCAATATATTTAGAATAACGGGATTTTAAAATTTCTCCCTCAAAAAAACAATATTCTTCTCCAAACAATTCTCTGAATAAAAAAGCGGCCTCCTGTTCAGGATTTTTTATTCCATCTACATCAGAAAGAAGCCCCGTTCCCTCTTGGACAACATTAATTGGAGTTTGAATCATACTAAAATTTTTTTCAACTGCTCTTCTCTTGCAAAAGTAAGAAGGGGTTCTAATATTATATCAAGATTCCCGTCCATTACTTCCTGTAGCCTATAAGCTGTTAGCCCAATTCTATGGTCTGTTATTCTGTGTTCGGAAAAATTATATGTCCTTATTTTTTCACTTCTTTCTGCACTTCCAATCTGCAATTTTCTTGTTTTTGCAAGTTCTTTTTCCTGTTCTTTTTTATATAAATCATATAGCCTTGCCCTTAATACTTTCATTGCCCTGTTTTTATTTTTCAATTGCGACCTTTCATCCTGGCAGGTTACAACCATCTTACTGGGGACATGTGTAAGACGAACAGCAGAATCTGTTGTATTTACACCCTGTCCACCCTTACCACCTGAACGATAAACATCTATTTTTATATCTTTAGGATCTATTTTTATATCTATATCTTCTGCCTCCTGCATAACAGCCACGCTTGCAGTAGAAGTATGTATCCTGCCGCCTGCCTCTGTAACCGGAACCCTCTGGACTCTGTGCACACCGCTTTCATGCTTCATCAGGTTATAGACACTTTCACCCTCTATACTAATAACCACCTCTTTTAATCCGCCAAACTCCGAAGGGTGTGTATCCATAGATTCCCACTTCCAGCCTTTTGATTGTGCATATCTGTTATACATACGGCAAAGGTCGGCAACAAAAAGTGCTGCTTCTGCCCCTCCTGTTCCGGCCCTTATCTCAAGTATAATATTCTGATTCTCTTCCTTTTTTTCACCGATGAGAAAATCTTCAAGTTTTGTAAGAATCTCTGCCTTTTCATTTTGAAGGCTTGTTAATTCTTCTCTGGCAAGTTCGATAATCTGTTGGTCTTCTTGAACAGTTGAAAGTAATTGCTCTGTATCTTCATACTGTCTACAAATAGAGCAGAACCTGTTGTATGTTTCAACCAAGGGAAGGATTTTATTTTTTTCCTTCGCAAGATTTATATAAGAAGATGTATCAGAGGTTCCGCCGGAGAACAGAGCGTCAATTTCTTTTATTCTGTTTAAAAGACCTTCAAAATACTTTTTTGTAGTTTCTTCAAGGCTTTTTTCCATACTTTTTTTTGAATCTATCTATGCGTCCTGCGGTATCAATAAATTTTTGTTTGCCCGTATAAAAAGGATGACAACTGCTACATATTTCTACTCTTATATTTTCTTTTGTAGAGCGTGTCCTTATAACATTCCCGCACACACAGGTTATTGTTGTTTCTTTTAACATGGGATGTATTTTTTCTTTCATATCGCTCCTTTTTATTATTTAGAAACCTCATCAGACCCCAAAATATTGTATCACATTCACAACCCCTGTGTAATATTCTTTAAAAACTCTGCATTGGTTTTAGTCTTTTTTAATCTATTTGCAAGAGCCTCCATCGCCTCAATACCGTTCATCTCATTTAATACCTTTCTTAATACCCACATCAGCCTTAATTCCTCTGGGGTAAGTAAAAGCTCCTCTTTTCTTGTGTTTGACTTTTTTATATCAATTGCTGGATAAATCCTTCTCTGGAAAAGGGACCTGTCCAGTGTTAGTTCCATATTTCCTGTGCCTTTAAACTCTTCAAATATTACCTCATCCATACGAGAACCTGTATCTATCAGAGCAGTTGCAAGGATTGTAAGGCTTCCCCCTTCTTCAATAGACCTTGCGGCACCAAAAAACCTTTTCGGTTTGTGAAGTGCGTTTGCATCAACACCGCCTGAAAGCAGTTTCCCGGAAGGTGGAACAACTGTGTTATATGCGCGTGCAAGACGGGTAATACTATCAAGAAGAATTACCACATCCTTTTTATGTTCAACAAGCCTTTTTGCCTTTTCAAGAACTATCTCTGCAATCTGGACATGTCGTTCAGCAGGCTCATCAAATGTAGAGCTTATCACCTCTCCTTTTACAGACCTTTGCATATCCGTAACTTCCTCAGGCCTTTCGTCTATAAGAAGAACTATCAGATAGACCTCTTCATGATTTGTTGTTATTGCATTTGCTATTTTTTGAAGAAGAACAGTCTTACCACTATACGGAGGAGCAACTATCAGACCCCTCTGCCCTTTACCAATGGGGGTAAGAAGATTTATTATTCTTGTTGACACTTCTTCTGATTGTACTTCTAAGACTAATCTTTCATGCGGATACAGTGGAATAAGATTATCAAAAAGCGGAATATCTTTTGACAATTCAGGATCAGAATCATTCACTGCTTTAACTTTAAGTAATGCAAAATATTTTTCTCCCTCTTTGGGGGGCCTCATCTGTCCGCTTACTGTGTCTCCTGTTAAGAGATTAAACCTTCTTATCTGCGAAGGTGATATATAAATATCATCCGGACTGGGAAGATAATTATATTTAGGGCTTCTTAAAAATCCAAAACCATCGGGCAATATCTCAAGAACGCCCTGTCCAAACATAAATCCTTCTTTTTCAGCCTGTGTTTGAAGAATTTTAAAAACAAGGTCCTGTTTTTTAATGCTTGTTGTACCACTGATATGCAATTCCTTTGCTATCTTTGTAAGCCCCGAAATCTTCATCCCCTGAAGTTTGGTTATATCTATTTCCATATTTCTCCTTAAACATAGTAGGCAGGGAATAGTAGGTAGTAGATAGGGAATGAACTTAGTCCATAGTCGATGGACTATGTCCTATGGAGTGCCAATCATCCTCCTACCTACTACCTCCTACAATACTACCTACTATTTTTTCCACTTGTTTTCTTGTTTCTTTAATGCTTCCTGAATTATCTATAACAAAATCTGCATATTTCAGTTTTTGTTTCTGTGTTAATTGATGTTTTTCTCTTTCTTTTACATCTTTGATGGTGATTTTAAGTTTTTTGGACACTCTTCTTAATCTTATATCTTGCGGGGTTTTTACAACTATTATTTTATCAACAATTTTATCAAGGCCGGTTTCTATTAAAAGAGGAGCTTCAATAACAATAAAACTTGCCGATTGTTTTTTAAAATATAAAATCTGTTTTTTTATATTATTTATAATCATAGGATGAAGGATAGATTCTAATTTCCTTAAACAAGAAGGGTTAGAAAATACAATCTCAGAAAGTTTTTTCCTGTCAATTCTATTATCGGCAGAAAGTATATCTGTGCCAAAAATCTTTACTACCTTTTTCCATGCATTTAAGGGCCCTGTGTGCGTTGGCTGGATGAGCTGATGCGAGACAGCATCTGCTTCTATAATCTGCGCTCCAAGCCTTTTTAAAATTTTTGCAACCGTTGTTTTCCCTGAACCTATACAACCTGTTAACCCTATTATTTTCATAAATAAAATCTTGATACCATATTTGTGGAGAACAACTTGAATTGCTACTTAAGGGCTTACTGATCTATTATATATCCCTACGTATTCTTTTGCGGAATACTCCCATGAAAAATCCTCTTGCATATTCTTTTTTATAATCTCATTCCACGCTGGCTTGTCCTGAAAAGCATTTTTTGCCCTCTGCATGCAGTTAGAGAATACATCTGCACTATAATCATTAAAAACAAAACCCAAACCCCGCATATGTGTGGAACTTAAATCCCGCAGTGAAATATCTTGGACAGTATCGGCAAGTCCTCCTGTTTTTCTTACCACAGGAACGGCCCCATACCTTGCTGCAATCATATGACTTATTCCGCAAGGCTCATACCTTGAAGGAACAATAAAAACATCGCTTCCTGCATATATCTGTCTTGCGAAAATATCATCAAATCTTAATGCAACAAAAAAATTTTTACAGTACTGCTCTGTAAGATTACGAAGAAGGTGATGATAATTTTCCATGCCTGTGCCTAATACGACAACCTGCCAGCCCTGTTCAATAAGTTTTGGAATAGCAGGTATTAAGATATCCAATCCCTTTTGTTCTACCAGGCGGGCAACCATTCCAGCCAATGGTCTGTCAGAAACCTCAAGACCGCAGATTTTTTGTAAAAATTCTTTATTGATTTTTCTTAACAGAATATCCTCGCTACTATAATTTTGTTTTATTGCTTTATCTTTCTGAGGGTCCCATTTAATATTATAAATGCCGTTGAGAATCCCAAAAATTTTGTTGCTTCTTTTTTTAAGCACTCCATCTAATCCAAACCCTAGTTCCTGTGTTTGTATCTCTTTTGCGTAGGTCGGACTTACTGCTGTAATAAAATCAGAATATAATATCCCCGCTTTTAAAAGATTGAGTCTGCCATCATATTCAAGCGCATGGGATGTAAAAAATTCCCTGCTCACCTTAATCCTGTCGGCATCTTTTAACGGGAAAATACCCTGATAACTCATATTGTGTATCGTCAAGATTGTTTTTATTGAAGAAAGGATTTTATCGGACTTTGAACGGTCGGCAATAAAAACAGGTATCAGCGCAGTCTGCCAATCATTGCAGTGTATTATATCAGGAATAAAACCAGTGTTATTGACTATTTTAAGAATTTCTTCACAAAATGCAACAAATCTTTCCAAATTATCAGTATAATCACCCTTCTCATCTCCATACATACCGCCACGGTCAAAATATTGGGGCTGGTCTATAAAATATACAGGCACATTTTTTTCCCAACCCTGATAAATACCAGGTGAAACCTCTTTTGTTAAATAATTCTTACTGATGAATTTTTTGTGATAAGGGATTGCCATTCTTATATCAACCCCGTTTAGAAATTTTTTATTTCTAACGGGGTCAACCCCGTTTAGAAATTTTTTATTTCTAACAGGGTCAACACCTTGTGCTTTTATAAATCTTGGCAGTGAACCTGCAACATCCCCAAGCCCGCCTGTTTTGACAAAAGGAACTGCCTCTGATGCACAATATAAAACCTTTATCATTTTTCCGTCTGTGTTATTAGTTATACTGTTTGCATCTCCAACCAGTTTTTCCCAACCTTCACATCCGCCCTTAGCGGGACACTTATATTAACAGCATTTTCCATAATATTTTTTACAGCCCTACAAACATCTTTTGCTATATCCTGCGGGGCGTCTAATAACAGTTCATCATGAACCTGAAGAACAATAGATGCACCAAGTCTTTCTTTTTGTAAATGTGAATCTAATTTTATCATTGCAATTTTTATAATTTCAGCGGCACTTCCCTGCAGGGGTGTGTTTATTGCTATTCTTTCTCCTAACTGCCTTATCTGTTGTTCAGAATTTTTTAATTCAGGTATAAATCTTTTTCTTCCAAAAAGTGTTCTCACAAAACCGTCGGTATATGCACACTTGATAAAATTGTTTATATAATTCCTAACACCTGAGTATTTTTCAAAATATGCACTGATAAATCCCTCTGCTTCTTCTACAGATATCTTCAACTCTTTTGAAAGCCCATACGGGCTTATTCCATATATAATGCCGAAGTTTATAGTTTTTGCAAAACTTCTCATAGAATCATTAATCTTATTGGTCCCGTATATAAGTTTGGCAGTTGCACAGTGTATATCTAAACCCTGGCTAAATGCGCTGATAAGGTTTTCATCTTTACTGAAATGTGCCAGCACCCTTAATTCCACTTGCGAATAATCGGCAGAAATAAAACATCTGTTCTGCGATTTTGGAATAAAACACCTTCTTATCTGACGCCCTACCTCTGTCTTAATCGGGATATTTTGAAGGTTTGGCTCAGAACTTGAAAGCCTTCCTGTTGCGGTATCTGTCTGGCTTAAAAGTGTGTGGATACATCCTGTTGATGTGTTTCTTGAAGAAGATAACTGTTCAATGTATGTAGAATAAATTTTTGTCTGCCTGTACTCAAGAAGTGTTCGGACAAATGGAGTATTTTCAGAAAGCTCCAATAGCACCTGTGCATCTGTTGAATAACCGGTTTTGGTCTTCTTTTTTGCCGGCAATTTTAATCTATTAAACAGCACATCAGATACCTGTTTGGGTGAATTAGGATTAAAATCAATACCTGCTTCTTCACACATCTGAATTTTTATTTTATTGATTCTATCCTCAATATTTTTTCCTAATCCAGTTAACAATTCTGTATCAAGACATACTCCTGCTTTTTCTGCTCTTGCAAGCGTAAGCGTAAGAGGAATCTCAATATCAAGAAGAAGTCTTTCCATTCCCTCTTCTTTAATCAGTTTCCTTATTTTTTTATGAACCCTTGATATGGCATCTGCACAATAACAAATCTTTTCCCATTGCTCGGAACAGGATACAGGGTTTTCTAAAAGATATTCAGCAGCAATTTCATTTACACCCGGCGCACCTCTGTTTCCTCTTAAAAGGTGTGTTTCTATCAATAAGTCTCCTGCAATATTTTGGATATTTGCATTCTTATCCATCAAAAACTTAATTATGTCTTTAAAATTATATCCATACTTGGGAAGGTGAGAATTAAATATTTTCAAGCATAAATCTATATCTGTTATTTCAAAGAAAAAAGTTTTTGAAGATGGAATTGAAAATGCACAACCTATTTTCTCACTGAACATAACAGATACCCCTGCACAGGAAAGAATTTCTTCAACATCTTTTGCTATATCTTGTGTTTTCACTTTCTGGAAAAAAATCTCTTTGTTGTTTTTATTGGAATATTCTGTAAGAAATGTTCTAAACTCCATCTGCCTTAAAAATTCAAGCAATTCACCTTTTTTCTGCTCTTTTAACAGAAATTCATGGATATTAAAATCTATATCTATATCAATAAGATGGGTAAGTTGTTTTGAAATTATTGCCTGCTCCTTAAAATTATTCAGTGCCTGCTTTACCCTCGGGTTGGGGATGTTTTCTACATTTGAAAGTATATTTTCAATTGTTCCGTATCCTAAAATAAGTTCTTTTGCAGCCTTTGGTCCTATTCCTGGAACACCCGGTATATCATCTATCCTATCCCCGACAAGTGCAAGATAATCAGGGATAAGTGAAGGAGAAATACCATAGACCTCTCTGACGGCCTGTTCATCCATCGGGGGCTTTTCCTGCTCTTTTCTTACCAAAACATTTTCCCCTACAAGTTGTAGCAGATCCTTATCCGAAGATATAATCTCAACATCTAATCCATAACAGACTGCTTTTTTTGTCAAAGAACCTATTATATCATCCGCCTCATATCCTTTCATTTCTATGGTTTTTATACCTAACAATTCCATCATTTTTTTAATATAAGGCATCTGTTTTAAAAGGTCAGCCGGGATAGGCTTTCTGCTTTTCTTATAAAAAACAAACTGTTCCTGTCTTAAGGTAGGACCTTTTGAATCCATACATACTGCAATCGCATCGGGTTTTCCTTCGGAAATTAGTTTCCTCAGTGTTATGAACATTCCATATATTGCATTTGTAGGCATTCCCGATGAGGTAGAAAGATTATGTATCGCATAATATGCTTTATAACAAAGGTTGTTGCCATCTATTAAGACAATTTTCATTTAAGATGCTCTCCTTAAGTTTCAAAGGTTAAATATTTTGCTATAATTCCCTTTCTATAAAGGGGAATAATTTGTAATCACATTGTTGAAGGTTATATTCTTAAAAGAATGGCTTTTGTCAGGGTGAGAAAATATGTAATATTCAGTTCTAATTCATATGCAGTATTAAGGGGCCCGTGAACACCACAACCCCATTCCATCTTAATTTAAAATTTATAGATAGAAATTAAAATCGGCTGAACAACAACAGGGAAAAATTTAAACTTACAGTCCATAATCTATGTCTATGGACTATTTGGGTTTGGCAGTTGGGTAACAAACTCCTGTGCCATATTATAATCTTTATTTTTAAATAATGCAATATTTTATAAAACTAAAAAATCTATTTCTTGGACTTTTTCTTTTCAGCCTGTCTTGAAAACTCTCTTAATCTTTCATCCACAGAATAGAATACTGTTCCATTGGTATAACGGTTGTTTTTGCCCGGCTTTCCAGCAAATTTGCCCGTAAGCAATTCAATTCCTTCTTCAATATTTTCAATTGCATATATATGAAACTTTCCCTGTTTTACTGCTTCTATAACATCTGTTCTTAACATAAGGTGCCTTACATTCTGTTTTGGCATAATAACACCCTGTGTTTCTGTTAAGCCATTCATTTTACAGGTATCAAAAAATCCCTCTATTTTTCTGTTTATACCACCAACTGGTTGTATCTGTCCTCTTTGATTTACAGAACCTGTAACAGCAATATCCTGTCTTATTGCAAAGCCGGAAAGACTTGATATAAGTGCGTAAAGTTCAGCACTTGAGGCGCTGTCTCCTTCTATCTCTTCATACATCTGTTCAAATGCAATAGATGCAGAAAGATTCAAGACTTTATCCTGTGCAAACTTACCCGCAATGTATGATGAAAGTATCATCACCCCTTTGTTGTGTATTGGTCCACTTAGTTTTACTTCTCTTTCAATATTAACTATCCCTGCCTGTCCTGAATATGTTCTTGCAGTAATTCTTGATGGTCTCCCAAATGTATAATCCCCCATATCAATAAGTGATATACCATTTACCTGTCCTACTATACTTCCGGTTACATCTATTAATATAACTCCGGACTTTATGTGTTCAGAAAGTTTTTCCTCTACCATATTGCTTCTGTATGTTTTTTCACCAATTGCCCTGTTGACATGCCTTGCCTCAACAATACTACATCCCTCTGTCACAGCCCAGTGTGATGATTCGTTTATAATGTTTGATAGTTCAAGAAACCTTGTTGAAAGTTTTTCTTGGGACTCTGCAAGCCAGGAACCATATTCTACAATACCTGCACAGGCAGAGGGAGTAAATGGCAGAAGTTTAGATTCTTTGCACCTTGCGCTTATAAATGATACATAGTTTTTCTCATTTTCCTCTGATCTTGGCATATTTATATCAAAATCAGCCCTTACCTTAAAAAGTTTTCTAAAATCCTCATCAAGATGATACAGCAACTGATAAATATAGTAGTTGCCAACCAATATAACCTTTATATTTATAGGCATAGGTTCGGGTTTTAAACTTGCAGCGGGAAATGTTCTAAACTGTTCTCCGATATTTTCTATCTCAGATTGCTCGCTTCTTAGTGTTCTTTTTAACGCATCCCAGGAGAAATAATTTAAAAGAAGTTCCAATGCTTCAACAACAAGAAAACCCCCGTTTGCCCTGTGTATAGCGCCTGATTTTATCATACTAAAATCTGTTGTCATCATACCTAAATGCGCCTTATACTCAATCCTTCCAAAAAGATTATAATATGTAGGATTATGTTCAAACACCACAGGAGCACCCTTTAACTGACTGTTGTCAACAAACACATTTACCTTATATCTTGATATAAATGCCTCTTCTTTCATCATTTCAAGTCCCAAAAATTGATGCTGTTCCTTATCAGATGGCTTAAACTCATCTATGTGTGATACAATATCATCTTGAACCTTCTCAAGATAATCACATATCTTTTTTTCATTACAATATTTTTGTTTTAAACTCTCAAAAAGGTGTCCAACCGCAAAAAGTGCAACCTTTTTATCCATCTCTGTGATCTTATTCTTTGTCTCTTGTTCAATCTTTCTTACCCTGTTTATAAATATATTTATATCCTGTTGTATTGATTCACCCGATGTTCTTATCTGCTGTTTTTGCTCTTCATTTAAGTTCTCAAACTCCTCTTGTTTTAACTGTTTGCCGTCAACAATAGGAACCGTTACAATACCTGATGGTGTAATCTGGATAGAAAGATTAATGCCTTTTGCCTTCTGCTGTAACTGGTTTAAAAATTCTTCTCTTTTTTTCTGATATTCCTGAAGTACTGCTGTTTTTTGCTTTTCATACTCTTCGCTTTCAAACGCCTTTGGAATTTCCACCTTGCAGTGTCCTATCAGGTTGTCCATATCAGAAACAAACACCTTACCCATACCTGCTGATAATTGGACAGCAAACGGCTTATCAGGATCTTCAAAATTATTCAGATATATCCAGTCACCGGGAACAGGAAGCGATTCTGTTTTTTCTTTAAGAATGGCTTTTATTGTGGACCTTTTGCCTGTACCCAGAGGTCCTGCCACATATATATTAAAACCCCTTGACAGCACATTAAGCCCAAATTCTATTGAATGAACACCTCTTTCCTGTCCGATAGTTCCATGTAAAGGCTGAACCTCCTGTGTTGTATTAAAATTAAATATATTCGGATTGCAAACCTTTCTTAGGTTTTCCGGTAAAAGTTCTTTTGTTAGACTTAAGGTTTTTTCTGCCATTATTCCTCCTCGTCTTTTAGACTCTATCGTTTATTATAGCATATTAAAAGAAATGTTAAACTTCTTTGATAGATACAAAATTCTACCTACCGATAAGGTCTTATGGTATCTTTGCTCAGATTAGATCGGGGAACGACATTCCGCTCTTGTGGACAGGGGCAAAAGTGGTATAATATAAATATGAAAATACTTTTTATCACTCTTACAAACATTGGGGATGCAATACTTACAACACCGATAATAGATATTTTACATACAAGATTTCCTTCAGCAAAGATTTTTGTTTTATGTGGTGAAAGAGCAGGGGAAATCTTTGAAAATGACCCTTATGTATATAAAATAATTCCTTATAATAAAAAAATAGGACTTAAACGAAAAGCCTGTCTTGTTTTTAATCTTTTTAAGCAAAGGTTTGACCTTGTGGTTGATTTAAGAAATTCACTAATTCCCTATCTTGTATTTCCAAAAAGGTTTGCCGTCAATTATGGCGGGGGTAAAAAAAATATTCATTCGGTAGATAGGTCACTGGAGGTTTTAAAAAAATTAAAACTTGATACAAAAAATGCTAACCTCAGAGTTGTTATATCAAAACAGAATGAAAAAAGAGCCTTGGAGATTCTTAATGAATATTCTCTTTTTAGTAAGAGGTTTATCTGTATCTGCCCGGGAGCAAAAAGTTCCTTAAAAAGATATCCGGAAGATAGTTTCTCATCTGTTGCAGATAATCTTACACAGATGGGTTTTGATATAGTTCTTCTTGGAGAAAAAAGTGAAAAACATATTTGTGAAAATATACTTTCAAAAATGAAAAACAAGGCTTTTGATCTTAGTGGACAGGCAGACTTAAAAACCTCA
The DNA here is from genome assembly GCA_013626165.1 of bacterium Unc6. Lineage (NCBI taxonomy): Bacteria > Pseudomonadati > Candidatus Omnitrophota > Candidatus Velesiimonas > Candidatus Velesiimonas alkalicola. The sequence continues at coordinate 58,359 of NDHX01000001.1, read as the reverse complement.
GGAGCTGTACTTAAAAAATCCAGACTTGTTATATCAAATGATACCGCCCTTATGCACCTTGCAAATGCACTGAATGTCCCTGTTCTTGGTATATTTGGGCCAACAGATGCGGCAAAATATGGACCAAGAGGAGGTAAGGCAGTGGTTGTAAGAAGTATGCTCAATTGCTCTCCCTGTGAAAAAGCACAGTGTCCTTTGGGAAAAAGGCAATGTATGGAATCAATTTCCCCTGAAGATATAATCAATGCCTGTATATTTCTTTTAAATTCTTAAATGTGTGCCCGTAGCTCAACAGGATAGAGTAGTGGGCTTCGAACCCAATGGTTGGGAGTTCAAGTCTCCCCGGGCACGCCATTAAATACTATTGATTACACAGATTTTGAAAAGATTACACAGATTAAAAATTTGTTTTGTCCCGTTTAGAAGTAGATCTCTAACGGGGTTTATCTGTGTAATCTGTTTTTTAATCTGTGGAATCAGGGTCTGATAGGAGTTTTTCAGAAGACCCTACATATTATGTCTGAAATCTATCTTTCTATAATCTGGCATATGCACCAACCCTGTTATGAGGATCCCAAAACAGGTGAGTTTATACTTCCCTGGGTTAGGCTTCACTGTATAAAAGACTATCTTGATATGCTTCTTATAACAGAAGAATTCCCCGGTCTTTTCATAACATTTAATTTTGTTCCATCACTTTTGGAACAGATAGATGGTTACACAAAAGGCAAAACAGATAGGTTTTATCATATCTCACAATTAAAAGCGCAAGGCATGACGGAAGAGGAAAAACTGTTTGTCATTTCAAACTTCTTTCTCTGTAATCCGCCCACAATGATACTTCCCCATAAAAGATACGCGCAACTTTTTTATAAAAGAGGCGCAAGAACAGATCCCTGTTCATTGAAAAGTGTAAGTGACAGTTTTACAGAGCAAGATATAACAGATATTATCGTATGGTTTAACCTTGTATGGATAGACCCTCTCCATATAAAAAATGATGCTTTTTTAACAGGTCTTATACAAAAACAAAGAGATTTTACATATCAAGAGCAAACAGTTCTTCTTCAAAAACATATAGATATAATAAAAAGGATTATACCTTCTTATAAAAAGGCATTGGAAGAAAAAAGAATTGAGATTTCCACAAGCCCTTATTTTCATCCTATACTGCCTCTTCTTTGCGATACGGATATTGCAAAGATAAGCGACCCCGATACAAAACTCCCAAACATAAGGTTTAAACACCCTGAAGATGCAGAGTGGCATATAAGAGAGGCTTTATGTTCTCATCAGAAATACTTCAATAGTCAGCCACAGGGACTCTGGCCATCAGAAGGTTCTGTAAGTGAAGAGGCCTTAAATATAATAAGTTCATCAGGCATAAAATGGGTTGCAACAGATGAAATCATACTTGAAAGGTCTACAGGAAACAGATTAAAAAGTGAAGAGAGAAACTGTATATATAAATTTTCAAATCTCAATATGTTTTTCAGAGACCATATACTTTCAGACAGGATAGGGTTTGTATATTCAAAATGGGAGGCCAAGGACGCTGTTTTGGACTTTACACATGTGCTAAAACAGTCCAAACCCTGTATTGCAACAATAGTTCTTGACGGTGAAAATGCATGGGAATATTACAAAAATGATGGTGAAGACTTTTTAAGAACGCTTTATAAAACAATATCATCCGACAGCAAAATAAAACCTGTAACCCCTTCTATGTATCTACAAAATTTTGAAGAAAATGCAAGGTCCCTTTCTCATATTGTTCCGGGCTCATGGGTTGACGGAACATTTAAAATATGGATAGGACATTCGGAAAAAAACAAATCCTGGGAATTATTATATAAGGCAAGAGAAGATGTTTTTTCAAAGACCAATGATAGTGAAATACTAAAGCACATATACACTGCAGAAGGAAGCGACTGGAACTGGTGGTATGGAGACGACAATCAGACACTTAATAAACTTGAGTTTGATAGACTGTTCAGGGCATATCTTATTTCTGCATATGAAAAAGCAGGACTGAATGTTCCGCCCCAATTACATATACCTATAAAAAGACCGAAGACACTGCCCGGCAAATTTCCAGTGTGTAAAATACACCCTAAGTTAGACGGACTTGACACAGATTATTTTGAATGGGCAGATGCAGGCTACATTTACCCTGATTTCGGGGCCATGCAAAGGACGGAAAAAATTATAAAAAAGGTATGGTACGGATTCAATGATGTATTTTTATATTTCAGGGTTGATTTTGAAGATGTGCAACAGTGCGATGAACTGATGTTTTTATTCCCTGATACAAAAACTCAGATTAGCATAATACTTGACAAAAAAGGAAAGATAAATGTTTCTGATGAGAGAATAATAGAGGCATATTTTGATAAAATCCTTGAGGTTTCAATAAAATTGGAATACATACAAACAATGGATGAAAACCTGCACTGGGCTGTATCCTGCAAAAAGCAGGGGAAAGAAATCCTGCGTCTTCCGGAATTTGATGTTTATACAACCCCTGCTCATAGTAAAACCTTTGATGAAAAAACTGGGGTTGTGTAAATTCAGGTTGTATAGGATGAGTTTATTCTTATATATTCTTCTGTAAGGTCACAGGTCCAGAAAAAGTCCGAATAATTCCCAATCCCCAAGTCTATATACACACTTATATTTTTTTTCTTAAACTCTTTTCTTACATCTGTTATCTTAAAATTTGCAGGCGCACCGTCTTTAAACACCTGTATTTTGTCTATCCATAGACTTAACCTTTTAGGGTCAACCTTTGATGTGCTTGAGCCAACAGCAGATATAATTCTTCCCCAGTTTGGGTCAGAACCATATACTGCGGTTTTTACAAGGTTTGAGTTTGCAACATTTTTTGCAACAAGATAAGCATCTTTTTCTGAATAGGCACCCTTTACCCATATCTTAATAATCTTTGTGGCACCTTCCCCGTCTTTAACAATCTTTTTAGAAAGTTCTTGCATAGCAAGGGTAAGTTCCCTTTTGAAAGTTTCAAAATCTTTACCTTCGTCCATCCTTTTGTTGCCAGCCAGACCATTCGCCATAACAAGAACAGTATCATTGGTGCTCATACTGCCATCTACACTTATCCTGTTAAAAGAACAATCCACAGCATACTGGGTTGCTTTTCTTAAGGCACTTAAACCTATATTTACATCTGTTGTGATAAATGCAAGCAGTGTAGCAGAAGGCATAGCCATATCCGGAGCAATCATACCCGAACCCTTTGCCATACCACCTATATTTATAACCCTTGAACCTATCTTAAAACTCCTTTCAACCTCTTTTGGGACCTTATCTGTTGTAATGATGGCAAGTGCAGCGTTGGAGCCTTTTTTGCTTATACTTGATACAAGTTCAGGAACTGCTCTTTCAATTTTTTTCAGATGAATCTTTCTTCCTATAACCCCTGTTGAACATACAAGAACATCTTTTTTTGATATTAAAAGGCTACCTGCAACATATTCAGCCATTCTTACAACATCTTTATCGCCATCCACAGTTGCACAGTTTGCATTGCCACTGTTTATAATGACAGCCTGTGCTGTCCCTTTTTTTACAATACCCATACAATATAATACCGGTGCGGCTTTAAATGAATTTTTAGTGAACACACCCGAAACAAAAAAGGGAACCTCAGAATATATAAGTGCAAGATCCAGTTTTTCTTTCTTTTTTATGCCAGAAGATATTCCAGATGAAAAAAAACCTTTAGGCTTTGTAATCCCTTTCATAGCAATCCTTCTTTTTCATTACACCCAAGCATAATATTCATATTCTGAACAGCCTGCCCGGATGCTCCCTTTAAAAGATTGTCTATTACACTTATAACTATTGCAAGATTTTTACTCTTATCAAAAGCCACACATATATCACAGAAGTTTGTATCAAAAACATCTGATGTCTCCGGATAATCAGGGGCAGACCTGATACGAACAAAGGGTTCGCCTCTATAAAAATCCCTGTATGAAGATTTAAGTGTAAATTCATCAACATCTTTTTTTAACGGAACATAAACGGTAGAAAGTATTCCTCTATTCATAGGAACAAGATGCGGGACAAACACAATTGAAATATCAGAACCTGCCAGGTAAGATAGTTCCTGCTCTATTTCCGGTGTGTGTTGGTGAGAATTAACACTGTATGCCTTGATGTTTTCATTGGCTTGTGCAAAAAGAAGTTCTTCTTTCAGATTTTTTCCAGCACCTGTTACGCCGCTTTTGGAATCAATAATTATACATTTGTTTTTGTCTAAAAATTCGCCCCCCGCAATAGGAGCCAACGCAAGTATTATACTTGTAGGATAACATCCTGGATTTGCAACAAGATCTGCTTTTGAAATTTGCTTTCTATAAATTTCAGGAAGACCGTATACCGCTTTTTTAAGAAGTTCGGGGTATTTATGTTTTTCATAATATTTTTCATATTTTGAAATATTCTTTAACCTGAAATCCGCACTTAGGTCTATAACCTTTTTTTCCAGTTTAAGAATCTTATATGCAATATCCATAGATGCTCTGTGCGGCAGAGCAAGAAAAACAATATCTGCAACCTCTGAAATCCTTTCAGCGGTGTAATCTTCACAGGACAGATCATCTAAAATGCCTTTTGCCCAGGGGAATATATCTGATATGGGTGTTTTTTCTCCTACCCTTGAAGAAAGCGCACTAACCTGGACATCAGGATGTCTTATTAAAATCCTCAACAGTTTTTCCCCTGCATAACCTTTTATACCCATTATACCAATGCGCATATTTCTCCTTAATTTTTAACTAACTGAGCACTCTGGGAGTTTTTTCCTCTATTTTCTTCCGAGGGCTCAATTAGTTGACACAGCACTATGTTAGTGTTTGATATTTAAGTATTCTTCCTATTGTGTGCTTTAAGTCTTTTCTTTCTGCTATCATATCAATAAGTCCGTGCTCAAGAAGAAATTCTGACCTTTGAAAACCCTCAGGAAGAATCTGGTGTATGGTTTGTTCAATAACCCTTGGTCCTGTAAAACCTATAAGTGCTTTTGGCTCTGCAATTATTATATCACCGAGTGATGCGAAACTTGCAAGAACCCCTGCCATTGTCGGGTTTGTAAGAACAGAAATAAAAAAAAGCCCTGCCTCGCTATGTTTCGCAATTGCAGTGCTTGTTTTTGCCATTTGCATTAAGGAAAACATTCCCTCATGCATGCGGGCACCTCCTCCTGAGCCAGAGATTATAACAACAGAAAGCCTTTTATCTATACCTTTTTCAACTGCCCTTGTAATCTTCTCCCCAACAACAGAACCCATAGAGCCCATAATAAAACGGGAGTCTGTAACAGCAAGAACAGTTTCGGTATTTTCTATTTTGCATAATCCCCATATTGCAGCCTCTTTAAGACCTGTAAGAGTCTGATCTGCTTTTAATTTTTCCTGATATGTTTTTGGACCCTTAAAATCAAGGGGGTCCTTTGACTCCATGTCTGTATCCTGCTCAAGAAATGTCCCATCATCTGCAGTGTATCTTATTCTTTCTCTTGCCCCAATTGTGTAGTGATAATTACACTTCGGACATACCATAAGATTATCCTCAAGGTCTTTATTGTAAATCATACCCTGACAGTTCTGACATTTTGTCCAAAGTCCTTTTGGAATTTCTTTTTTTCTTAGCCTTACTATTGTGTATTTAGGTTTTCCAAATAAAGCCATATATTTACCATCAAATGAAAAAGGGACCGAGTCTGAAAGAGTCTATTCTATAAAAGCCCAGCCCCTTTTTAAAATATCAAAAATCAAATATCATTACAAATAATGTATCAGGTGTCATAAAATTAGAACAAATCCCACACCCAGAAGGTGCCTGAAACACCAAACAATAACTAAATTACAATAACCAAACAATACTCAATTTTCAAATCTTAAATTACAAACTTCGGAATTGAGGGTTTTGGGATTTTGGACACCCTCTGGGTGTGGCGCTTGGAATTTGACTTCGGGGTACCCACAATAGCGGGTCGTTTAATTTTTTAAATCTTTTACCCTATATTCCAAGTAACTCTTTTGCTTTATCGGCTGCTGAGGCTGCATCTGGTGCATATCCGTCTGCACCTATTTCATCTGCATAATTTTGTGTTATAGGTGCGCCACCGATTAATGTCTTTACCTTACCCTTTAAACCGGCACTGTTTAGTGCATCCACTACTGTCTTCATTGCCGGCATTGTTGTTGTAAGAAGAGCTGACATTCCAATTAACTGTGAACCCTTTTTTGCCGCTTCTATAAACTTTTCAGGTGGACAATCTATACCAAGGTCATTAACCTGAAAACCGGCACCCTTCCACATCATAACAACAAGATTTTTTCCAATGTCATGCAGGTCTCCTTTTACAGTTCCTATTGCAACTTCTCCCAGTGGTTGGACACCAGCCTTTTTTAACGCCGGTTCTAATGGAACTAACCCTGCATTCATAGCGCGTGCAGCAATAAGAACCTCAGGGATATAAAACTCATTATTCTTGAACTTTACCCCTACCACATCCATCCCAGCAATAAGTCCTTCGTTAAGGATATTCTGAGGATGCACCTTCTCATCCAGTGCTTTCTGGACAAGGGTCCTTACTTCCATTGCCTTTCCCGCGATAAGGCTTTCCTTAATCGCATTTAGATCTGCCATCTTCTCCTCCTTTTTTATGCACAGATATTAGCTATTACCCTATCAAGCCATAAACATTTTGTCAATATAGTGTATAAATTATATGTTCTGGACTCAAGATGTGGTTACAAACTGACACTCCAGAACCTCCTTATTTTTTACTTCATACACGCAGGTTTCTGTCCTAATTTTCTATGATATGCGAGACACTCACAGCAAATCCCTTTCCTGTCACAGGGTTCATATGTGCACGGACAGTTCTTTTTATTTCTTTCCTGATTTGGGCACTTACTCATCTTACCCCCCTCCTGTGGAATTTCTTTTCCGATTACCTGCAATAATTAAGCACACCATTTTCTACATAGTTATCTTGAAAAAGAACATTGTATCCTCTACTATGCAGCAGGTCGTATGCAAGATGAAAATGAGTACTTGGTTTTCTTTTTGAGTTTTTACATAAATCCAAATTCCAAAGCTCAAATGACAAATGACAAATCTCAAATGACTAAAACCCTTGACATTTAAGCATTTGACCCTGAACCCTGTCAGAGATCTACTTAATGCCAAAAGTGTTTATAGATATTAAGTTCTCTAACAGGATTGATTTGACATTTGTTATTTGACATCGGGGATTATAGTAAAATTAGACTGCTCAAATTCATTTTGCTAATAACATCTACAATCTAAGAGTTTTTTAACCTTATCGGTCTGTATGTTCTTTTTTTTCCTTTAACATGCTCTCTACCTTAATAATCTCTTTCTGTAATTCCTCAAGTCTTTCAACGATAGGATCAGGTAAAGCAGTATGGTCAAGGAAAAGCGAAGAAATTCTTTCATCACCTTTTCTTACTATCCTGCCAGGAACTCCTACAACCGTGCAATTTTCATCTATATCTTTTATTACCACGCTGTTTGCACCTATCAACGCATTATCGCCTATGGTTATGTTTCCTAATATTTTTGCACCCGCTCCTATTACAACATTATTGCCAATATTAGGATGTCTTTTCCCCTTTTCTTTCCCTGTTCCTCCAAGCGTAACTCCCTGATATAGTGTAACATTATCCCCCACAACAGAGGTTTCACCTATTACAACTCCCATCCCATGGTCTATAAACAATCCCTTTCCGATACTTGCAAGTGGATGTATTTCTATACCGGTAACATGTCTTGCAATCTGTGAAATCAGTCTTGGTAAAAACGGAATTTTCTTTATATATAAACTGTGAGCAATCCTGTGGAATGCAACCGCATGAAGCCCTGAATATGTAAGCAAAACCTCATAAAAACTTATTGCGGCAGGGTCTCTTTCAAAACAAGCCTGTATATCATCTTTTAAAAATATAGCAATATAAAAAAAGAAAAAAAACGGGAATATCACAAATACCAAGAATAGAAAGATTAAAAATATATACATTCCATTATCCTCCTAAATTCCATTGTCCGTATATCGTATTAGGTAGTAGATAGTAGACTGTAGATAGGGATTTTATTTCCTACTACCTCCTACCTCCTACCTCCTACCTACTACTTACCACCTTCTACCTACTATTTACCGAACCCGATGCTCATATGCAACCGTAAGTGCCAGTGCATCTGTAACATCAAAAAATCCTTTAAACCTCTTTATACCGAATATTGAACATATAGCACCTGCTATCTGTTCTTTTGATGCGTGACCGTTGCCTGTGGCTGCTTTTTTTACATGTGTGGGTTTAAAACTGTGCACAGGTATGCTATTGACTGCTGATGCAAGATATATAATTCCTCTTGCATGTCCCATAAGAACCGCTGTATAGGGATATTTATAGTTAGAATAAATTTCTTCTACTACTACAACATCAGGCTTATGGTCTTTAAATAAGATATCTACATTCTCAAACAATCTTTTTAATCTTTTTTCAAGAGGGAAACTAACAGGATTTCGTATAGTCCCCGCATCAATAAGATGTAGCTGATGGGCTTTTTTTTCAACTATACCATATCCTGTTATACAGAGGCCCGGGTCAATACCTGCAATACGCATCTGTTATCTTTCTCCTGTTATTTCTTTTATAAGACTGTCAGGGATATCAAAATTTGCATATGTTTCTTGAACATCTTCATGGGCTTCAAGTGCATCCATAAGTCCAAGAACACAAGAGGCTGTATTCTTATCCTCTATCCTTACGGTTGCGACAGGAAGCATTGTTATTTCAGCAGAAAGCACAGGGATGTTTGCAGATTGTAATGCCTTTTTCACATTTTCAAAATCTAAAATGGCGCAGGTTACCTGAAAGATATCTCCATCTTCTTTTGTCAAATCCTCTGCTCCTGCTTCAAGAACAACGGACATTATCTGTTCTTCGGTTGCAACCCTTGAGTCTATAAGAAAAAATCCTTTTTTATGAAATAATCTGCTTACGGAACCCTGAGAACCAATATGGCCGCCCCTTCTTGAAAGAATAGTTCTTATCTCTGCTGTTGAACGGTTTTTATTGTCTGTAAGTGCTTCTATCATAATTGCTATACCCTGAGGACCAAAACATTCATATATTATTTCTTCATATGTAACACCGGGCAGTTCACCCGTCCCTTTTTTAATTGCATTCTCAATGTTATCTTTTGGCATATTTGCAGCACGTGCCCTATCAATAGCAGTTCTTAATCTGGAATTTGCATCAGGGTTCCCGCCTCCCTGATGGGCCGCTGTTGTTATCTCTTTTATAACTTTTGTAAAAATCTGTCCCCTCTTTGCATCTACTGCTGCCTTCTTATGTTTTGTTGTAGCCCATTTTGAATGACCGGACATATCTACTCCTCCTTTTCCTTGACCCTGGACAATTTTTCAATAATAGACTGTGTAATTCTTTGCGGAACTTCTTCATAGTGACTGACCTTCATTGCATATGAACCTCTGCCCTGTGTCATTGAACGAAGTTCACTTGCATATCTTAAAACCTCTGCAAGAGGCACTGCTACCTTAACTATCTGGAGATTGCCTTTTACATCAACGCCAAGGATTCTGCCTCTTCTTCCACTTATATCACCCGTAACCGCACCCATACAATCACCCGGAACAGATATCTCCATTTCCATAATAGGTTCAAGAAGTACCGGTTTGGCGCTTCTGAATGCCTCCTTAAACGCTTGACGGGCCGCAATCTGAAATGCAATATCTTTTGAATCAACAGGGTGCATCTTACCATCGTATACAGCCGCTTTTACATCAACCACCGGGTATCCTGCAATTACTCCCTTATCAAGTACGCTCCTTATCCCTTTCTCACAACTTGCAATAAATTGTGCCGAGATTGCACCTCCAAATATCTCTTCTGCAAATTCAAAACCACTTCCTCTGGATAGTGGTTCTACTCTTAACCAAATTTCTCCAAACTGACCGGCGCCTCCGCTTTGTTTTTTATGTTTATAATGCGCATCTGCTTTTGCGGTTATTGTTTCTTTATATCCCACCTTGGGTATGCCTGCAATAACCTCAACACCATGTTGTCTTTTCAATTTATTTATAATTATTTCAATCTGCAAATCCCCGAGACCGCTTAAAAGAAGTTCTTTTGTTTGAGAATCTCTTACAACGCGAACTGTCGGATTTTCTAACGCAACTTTTGCCAGAGAAATAGATATTTTTTCTTCATCCGCCCTTGTCTTGGGCTGAATGGATAAAGATACTATAGGCTCAGGATATAGAACTTGCGGAAGTACTATAGGCGATTTTTCATCACAAAGTGTATCGCCCGTTGCTGTATCTTTTAGTTTAGCAACTGCAATAATATCACCTGATACAGCATTGACTGTGTCAATCTGTTGTCTGCCTTGAAGCAGGTATAGCGCACCAAACTTTTCTTTCATACTTTTTGTTGAATTAAAAAAACTGCTGTTTGCTTCAATTTTCCCCGAATACACCCTCATTATACTTAACTGACCGATATATGGGTCCGAGATTGTTTTAAAAACCTGGGCACAGAAGGGTTGGTCTTCCGAAGGAGAACGTTTTTCATCGTTTTGATTTATCGGATTTTTACCCAACACTTCTTGCGTCTGACCTGTAACAGGCAAAAGGTCTGAAACCGCGTTCAACAATTCTTGGACTCCTACCTGTTTCTCAGAAGAAACGCAGAGTATAGGAAATAAAATTGCCTTTTTTACAGCATCCCGGAGCCCTTTTTTTAACTCATCTTCTGTTAGCGCTCCTTCGGAAAGATATTTTTCAACAAGTGTATCATCACTTTCAGCAACTGCTTCAACAAGTTGGTCTTTCAATTTTTGGACATTTTTCTTATCAGTTACATCAGAAACAAGGTCTAACACTGATTTAAAATTTGCCTCCTTGCCCTCCGGCACTTGAATTGGAACACATTTTTTGCCCAACATCTCCTGAATAGCGCTGACTGTTTTTACAAAATCCGAATTTTCTTTATCAAACTTATTTATACATATAATCCTCGGGATGTTCTTCTGGTCGCATAGACCCCACACCTTTTCTGTTCCTGCCTCGGGACCGTTCACGCCGCATACCACAATAATAGAACCGGTGCTTACAGATAAACCTGATATGGTTTCACCTATAAAATCAGTAAAACCTGGTGTATCTATAAAATAAAGCCTTCTGTTATTATACTGGCAATGAAGAACACTTGCATTTATTGATATTTTTCTTGATATTTCCTCAGGGTCTGTATCACTAACAGTATTGCCTTGACCCACAGAACCGCATTTTTGTATTGCTCCTGAGGCAAAAAGAATCTGTTCCGAAAGACTTGTCTTTCCAACCCCGAAGTGACCAACGATGGATATCACGCTATTTTCTGCCATATCTTATTCCTTCTATGAGGTGTAAAAACCAAAACCCGTATTATTATCTTACCTTAAACTTTTAATTTTGACAAGTATTTTGTATTGCCTTGCAGGATGTTATTTAATAAAATATACCCGAATGATAAAGTACCTCAAGTATATTCCACCTGAATATGTTGCACAAAAACTAAAGACAATGGATGGATTTTTATGGCTTGATAGCAGCCTTTCTTGTTCATACGGCAGACTTTCATTTATTGCAGTTGAGCCGTTCTTGAAATTTACCTGCAAAAAAACAAGGGTAGAAATAAGAGAAAAAAAACATTTTAAAGTATTTGATGGAGAGCCACTTGAAACTTTAAGAAATTTATTAAAAAAATATAAGGCAAAGTATAAGGGTATCCCATTTTATGGAGGAGCAGCAGGTTTCTTGTCTTATGATCTGTGCCATCAGATTGAAAACCTGCCCGATATTTCAAAAGATGATATGGAAATACCTGACATCTATCTTGGTTTTTATGATATTGTTCTTGGATGGGATAATCTTAAAAAAAAGTTCTGGATTGTAAATGCCGGATTTTCACAACACAGTGAAGAACAATTTAAACGAATAATAGATGTAGTTATAAAACAAGAAAAACCATTTTTTAAAAAAACAATGGCAACTGGTAAAAAAACAAAAAATTTAATATCCTGTTTTACAAAAACGGACTATATAAAAAGTATAGAAAAATTAAAAGAATACATATATGCAGGAGATGTGTATCAGGTGAATCTCTCGCAAAGGCTGCATTGCAAAACGGATAAAGAACCATTTGAGATTTATAGTATATTGAGAAATGTAAACTCAGCCCCTTACAGCGCATATATTGAACACCTTGATTTTCAAGTGTTAAGTTCGTCCCCAGAGTGTTTTCTTATATATAATCCTGAAACAAGGATTCTGCAAACAAGACCTATAAAAGGGACCCTGCCAAGGGGGAAAAACGAAAAACAAGACAAAATGCTTGCAAAAAAACTTACCCGGAGCGCCAAAGACAGGGCGGAGCATATAATGATAGTTGATCTTGAAAGAAACGACCTTGGAAGGGTTTGTGAAAACAAAAGTGTAAGGGTTAAAAAAAATATGGAAGTTGAAAAGTATGCAAAGGTATGGCATCTTGTATCCACAGTCCAGGGAAAGGTGAAAAAAAACTGTGACAGGATAGATATATTAAAAGCAACATTTCCCGGAGGCTCTATAACAGGTGCACCAAAGATAAGATCCATGCAGATTATTGAAGAGATGGAACCTTTTAAAAGGGGTATATATACCGGTTCCATAGGCTATTTGGGTTTTTCAGGGGATATGGAACTTTCCATTGCAATAAGAACAATGATTACAAAGAATAACAAAATATACTTTTCTGTAGGTGGGGGAATTGTTGCAGACTCAAAACCATATTTGGAATATAAAGAGACATTTTATAAAGCAGAGGCGATGATAAAGGCAATATGAAAAATAAAACAATTTACTGGATTAACAACAGAATAGTTGAAGAAGCGCATATTCCTGTATCTGACAGAGGACTTTTGTATGGGCAGGGCGTATTTACAACAATCCGTGTATATAACAATTACCCTTTTATGTTAGATAGACATATCAAACGTTTAAAACAAGGATGCTCTTTTTTAAAAATAAAGATTCCGTCTATTAGAAAAATAAAATATGGAATAAAAAAACTTATTCAGTATTATAACATCAGCAGTATGAGAATTAGAATAACAATTACCGCCGGAAATAAGTATCCTTCACCTCATTCAAAAGGTCCTTTTGAAGGAAGAACTGTTTTATCCTGCTCTGGACTTGGTCCTACAGGTCCTGTTTCCCTTTTTACATCTTCATTTAAAAGAAATCCATCAGACCCGCTAAGCGGTATAAAATCATTAAATTACCTTCCTTCTATACTTTCAAAAATAGAGGCGATTGAAAACAAAAAAGACGAAGGGCTTCTACTTGATACAGAAGGGTATGTATCAGAAACAAGTTTTGCAAATATATTCTGGATAAAAAACAAAACCCTTTTTACCCCCTCAGAAGAATGTGGCATATTAAGCGGCATAACAAGACTGATTGTAATCAATATCGGAAAAAATATGGGGTTAAAGATAAAAACTGGAAGGTTTAAGAAAAAGGCTCTGCTAAATTCATCTTCTGCATTTATAACAAACTCTGTAAGAGAAATTACACAGGTTTTATCATTAGACAATCAAACAATCGGCTGTAAAGCGGAGACCAAATACATAAGAGGTATAAAAGATGGGTACAAAAAATTAGTTACCTCTGCCTCAGAACCTGTATAACCACGCATTATTCACATAAAGATAGAAAATTGTATGAACAGATGTCCTCTTTCCGTTCATAATATAGATAAAAAGATGGTGTAAACTCAGTAAACCCCATATTACTTTTTCAAAAGACCATTTTATTTTAACTCTTCTTTTTTAAACCGTCAAACAATTTTCCTTGACATATTTACTAAAATTCATCTTTACTCTTTATAGGATGTCTTTATACAGAGTTCTAAAAGGTCAATTTTCATATGGAACAGGCTGAATCTTGCCAGTCCTTGCTGACTTCTCAGCCAATTCTAATACAGCAATTACTCTGCGGGCAGATTCAGCCGTTACGCTCAACGCTTCCCCTGTTAAAAGATGGTCGGCAATGTTAATATAGTAATTGTCATAGCAACTTTCCATAAAAGAAGTCTTTAATTCTTCCCGGTAACCATTGACAAATGTAACCACATTAACCTCGTCCTCGTTTTGATTAATAGTTAAGGCTCCTTTTGTCCCTAAGATGCGCCACTTTGGCTTGCCAATAGCGGCAATAGTAGATATCTGGAATTCAGCATAACGACCTGCTTCAAAACGGATAATCGCTCCCCCCTGATCCTCACTGGTAACATCATACCAGAGCCTTTTATGGAAGATACCATAGACAGTCTCCATCTTTCCGGGCATTAAATTGAGAATCCAGTCAACAAAATGCGCTCCCCAGTCATAGATTATCCCTCCAGAGATAGGCTTTTCCGATCGCCACCAGTATCCAGGATGAGCATAATTTCCAATATAGGCCTCTATATGGAAGATTTCGCCAATAAGACCATCATCAATAACCCTTTTAATGGATAAGAAATCTCCATCCCAGCGTCGGTTATGAAAGACGGAAAGCATTATCCCTTTCTCTTTTGCTGCTTCAATCATAGTAGTGCATTCTTTTACAGTAATAGCAAATGGCTTCTCGCAGATTACATTTTTTCCGGCATCGATCAGAGATAAAGCTATCTTACTATGCGTATTATGCGGCGTTACCACTACCCCCAAATCAATAATCTCAGCCGAAAGCATCTTTTTTATTTCGGCATATGTTTTAACCTCGGGGTGATTTTTACTGGCAATCTCCAACCTTTTCTTATCTATTTCACAGATAGCGGTAAGACTGAGCCCAGGAGTTTTAGAGATTGAATCGGCATGGTACTTGCCCATATCACAGGCGCCCCCGTAACCAACAACTCCACAACGCACCTTTCTTCTTTCCTTTTGATTGGTTGTCCAGCGACCAGCGCGAAAGATGAACTTCTGAAAAAAGGGATTTTTAAAAGCTCTTTCATCATGACCCAAAGCAGTATAGAAAACTTTCCCTTTTCCATAGTTGCGAATATAGGCTAAAGGATGAGTTTTAAACTGCCAGATACCTTCCGCTAACACCTCAAAGTCTGATGTTTTTTCCTCCAGGATATAGAACTCATCGATGACTTTAAAATTGGAAATTCTACGGGTGATATCATGCTCGGAATGAGAGATTCTTACTAAAAATTCAGTTACTGGGCCATGCCCAATAAAATGACTGCCGAGCATCTCCAGATATGCTTTATTTTTTACCCAGGAGTCCGAAGCGCAGTGGATGCCAATAAGTCCGCCTCCCTTCCTGACAAAACCGCAGAGACTCTCTTCTTGCGCTGAGGTGAGTTCTCCACCCTGGGTATAGACGATAACTAGATCATAATCTTTTAAATCCTTAAACCTATTTCTATCATCTGTCAAAACAGGCTCACATATCTTTGTTTTTTTTAGAAAATCTTCTAAGATTTTCCCGCAGGAATCAAAGGGATGAAATTCCCCGCCTAACATAATTAATGCTTTCATATCTTCGCCTATCCTTTCATTTTGTTGGATTTTATTCAAAAAAACACCGCCAATTTTTGGCATTGCCAAAAACTGGCGGAGAGGCAGGGATTTGAACCCTGGAGCCGATTTTATCGGCTACACGCTCTCCAGGCGTGCCCGTTCAGCCGCTCCGGCACCTCTCCACCCACAACACGAAGAAATGTCAAACATCAAAAATTAAAAAATCTTAATTTTTAAATTTTCTACACAGTATCCCTGACATCTAATTATTATAGAGACTCCCACATTTTTTTCATATCATCAGGCAGGTGTGATTCTATTTTTAAGTATTTATTTGTTACCGGATGATGAAAACCTATTATCCTGGCATGTAGCGCCTGTCTGTCAAATCCTTGTTTTTTTCCATATACCGGATCGCCGACTATTGGATGTCTTGCATATGCAAGATGAATCCTTATCTGATGCGTCCTTCCAGTTATCGGAAAAACATCAAGAAGTGTGGCATCCTTTTTTCTTTCTATAACCTTGTAGTTTGTTATTGCATCTCTTCCTTTATCATGCTGAATGCAAAACTTTTTTCTATCTTTTGGATGTCTTGCAAGTGATGCGGCAATGGTTCCCTGTTGCTGTTTAACCCTTCCGCTTACAATTGCAACATAAGACTTAAAAACCTCTCTTTTTTTAAATTGTTCAGAAATCTTATAATGTACATTTTCATCCTTTGCAACAATTATAAGTCCTGATGTATCTTTATCAAGTCTGTGTACAATACCGGGCCTAAACTCCCCCCCGAGTTTTGAGAGTTTTTTTACCCTGCCGAGAAGTGCATGGACAAGTGTCCCCTCATAATGCCCGGGTGCAGGATGTATAACCATACCTGCTGGTTTGTTGACTACAAGGAGATGCTCATCTTCATAAACAATGTCTAGGGGGATATCCTGGGATTTGACAAATTCCGTTACTTTTGTTTTTTGAGGAGATACCTCTACCTTATCGTTTTCTTTTACCCTGTAGTTGCAGGGTTCTTTCTTTTCATTAACAAGCACTAAACCGTCTTTTATCCACCTCTGAACACAGGAACGAGAAACGTCAGGAAGCATCAAGCAAATAAATCTATCCAGCCTGATTCTGTCTTCTTTTATACCAATTTTTACAAAAAACAAATGTTTTTTATCCTCGTTGTGTTCCATGCCTGTAGAGCATTATACCTGTAAATGATACTATGATAAAAATACTTATAATCTGGAACAGACCTGAAACTCCTTCAGGGTGGTCGCCTCTTAAAAATTCCATAAAAAATCTTATGATTGCATAAAAAATAATACATAAAAGAAATACATCTCCTCTGATTTTTGCCTTAAATGCTTTTCTAAATCCATAAATAACAAAGAAAAGAAAGACAAGAAGCAACGCCTCATAAATCTGAACAGGGTGTACTTTATACAGGATGTCCGGATATTTTACCGCCCAGAGAACCTGTGTTTCTTTCCCATAACAACACCCATTTAAAAAACAGCCGAGTCTTCCAGATGCCATGCCAAGAGGAAGACCCATTGCAACATCATCTAAAATTTGCCAGAAGTTTAATTTTCTTATTTTACAAAATATAAAACCCAAGATAAGGCCACCCGCAATACCTCCGTAAAGGACAAGCCCTCCTTTATGTATTGCAAAAACTTCAAGCGGACTTTGAATATAATATGCAATATTAAGAAACACATAAAAAAGTCTTGCTCCAATTATTCCTCCTATTACAGTCCATATTGAAAGGGAATTTACTATTGAGGGACTTACTCTTGAGAATTTTTTTATGACAGCCATAGCGAGGAAGATACCTATAGCCAAAAAAAGACCATAACTATATACTGCAAAAGGTCCTATATGAAAAAGTATCTGTCTCATAACTTTTTTCCTCTTAAACTATCTATTACAAGACCCACGGCGCCGAAGGTAATACAGATATCGGCAATATTAAATACCTGAAACACGGACAAAGGAAAAAATGGAAAGTGCATAAAATCTATAACAAACCTAAAAAATATTCTGTCCCAGGTATTTCCCATAATGCCACCCAACAGTACGCCTGTGGAAATTTTTGAGAAAAGATTTTTAAAACTTCCCACACAAACAAGGTAAAAGAAAAAAACCAATACAAGTATTCCAAGAACACCAAGAGCAATGGTATTTTCTTCAAGAATTCCAAATGCGGCCCCGGTATTTTTTACAATCATCAACTCTATAAAACCAAAATAAAAAACTTTTTCCCCAAGAGTTTTTAAAACTATATATTTTGTTATCCTGTCTACAAAAAATGAGACACCCATGCTTATAAGAAGGGCATTGTTTTGTTTGTTATAAATTTTATTCATATTTTAAACTTTTTGTCTTTTTTCTTTTTTACCCTGACATTTAATACACAGAGATGTGAACGGAACTGCAAGAAGTCTTTCTTGTGAAATTTTACTACTGCAACTTTCACAGGTACCATATGTGCCATTTTCTATACTGTTAAGCGCCTCATTGATGGCATAAAGAATATCCTGGTCCATACTTACTCTGTTTAGTGCAAAGTCCCTATCATATGTATCTGATGCCATATCTGCCATATGCGTAGGATACCCTGATACTTCACCAGATGACTCCCGTGGAGTTTCTTGTCTTGTTGTATTTTCAAAGTCATTCATTTTTGCTGTGTGTTGCTCTTTAATCTTAAGAAGTATTTTCTTATACTTTTCCATCTGCTTTTTTGTCATTGTTTTATTCCTCCTAAAATGTGCAAGATACCACTCTTGCGCATCTTTTACAAAGAGATGGGTGTTTTTCATTTTTACTGACACTTATATCAAACATCCAGCATCTTTGACACTTTTTGCCTTCAGCCTTTTTTATAGATATTCCTACGCTTCCGTCTATCTGCTTTCCATCTAAACCGGATATTCCACAGACAGGTATCTTCTGATGTCCTTCTTCTTGGACTAACCTTACGGATGATGTGATAAAAACAGTAGGTAACAACGGCAGCCACTCTTCAATCAAAATCTTTAAAGGGTTTTTATCATCGCAGGAAAATAAAATCTCTAATTCTAATGATTCGTGTACGATACCATCTGTTCTTGCAATTTCAATATGTTTTAATACCTCCTTTTTAAGTTTTAAGATGCCTTCCCAGTACTTGATAATCTTTTCATCCTCGTATTCTTTTAGTTCATCAAACCTGCACAGGTGAACACTTTCTTCTTTCCTCCCAGAGATGTACATCCACACCTCATCGGCTGTAAACGGAATTATCGGTGCAACCGCTTTTGTCAATGCTTTAAGTACAAGATACATCGCAGTCTGCCCCGACCTTCTTTCAATGCTATTCTTTTCTGATGCATACATTCTGTCTTTTAAAACATCAAGATAGAAAGAACTCAACTCTATTGTGCAAAAATTGTGCAACAGGTATATAACCTTATAAAACGAAAATTCCCCATAAGAAGATAGAACAGACTTTAGAATTTTATTCAAACAGGCAAGTATCCATCTGTCCATTAAAACCATCTGTTCTTTCTGAATAAAATCTTTTTCCGGGTCAAAATCATAAATATTTCCCAGAAGAAACCTGCAGGTATTCCTTATTTTTCTATATGTATCAACCTGTGTCAGAAGGTTTTTCTGTGACATTCTCATATCCGATGTATAATCAACAGATACAAACCAAAGTCTTAAAACATCAGAACCGTATTTTGCAACTATCTCCTGCGGGGCTATAACATTCCCCAATAGTTTTGACATTTTTCTGCCGGCCTCATCAAGTATAAGCCCATGTGTAAGAACAGATTTATATGGTGCCCTGTCTTTTAGTGCCATACTTATGATAAGAGATATCTGGAACCACCCTCTATGCTGGTCCACTGCTTCAAGATACAAATCAGAAGGATTTGGAAGCGCCGGATTTTTATCAAGAACCGCAACACTGCTCATCCCAGAATCAACCCACACATCAAGTATATCAGTCTGTTTTTGAAATTTATCACAACCACACCGAGGGCATTTTATTCCCTTTGCGACCTTTTCTTCAATTCCTTCTTTAAACCATACCTCAAGTTTCTCCTGTCTTACAAGTTCTGAAAGATTCTTCACCACCTCCCCCGAAAGAAGCACAAACCTGCAAGAAGAACAAGAAAGTGCAGGGATGGGCACGCCCCATGCCCTCTGCCTTGATATGCACCAGTCCGGACTTGAACCTATTGTATCTTTAAACTTATCTTCTGCCCATTGGGGTATCCATCTGAT
Source organism: bacterium Unc6 (assembly GCA_013626165.1). Lineage (NCBI taxonomy): Bacteria > Pseudomonadati > Candidatus Omnitrophota > Candidatus Velesiimonas > Candidatus Velesiimonas alkalicola. Next base: position 38,460 of record NDHX01000001.1, on the reverse strand, counting down.
ACCGGGGATCTGTTTCTGCATTCTGCTTTTTAAACTATTCACCTCAAGACTTAGAAACCACTGCTGTGTTGCACGGAATATAACTGGTTTTTTACATCTCCAGCAATGAGGATATGAGTGAACTATTTTTTGGGAATAAACAAGATTTTCTTGCTCTTTTATTTTTAATATTATCTTTTCATCTGCATCAAATACATACAGGGATAAAAATTCCCCCGTATCTATGGTGAACCTTCCCCTTTCATCAACAGGAGTAAAAACAGGCAGGCCATATTTTGATGCGACAGAAAAATCTTCAAAACCATGTCCGGGTGCGATGTGAACACAACCTGTTCCCTGTTTCAATGTGACAAAATCTGCACAAACAATCTTTGATTCTCTTTCAAGAAAAGGAGGCTTGCATATTAAGCCTTCAAGTTTTTTGCCTTTAATTTTTTTTACAACATTTCCTTTTTGAGACCCACTTTTTGTCAGTACATCTTCAAGCAGAGCCTCTGCAAGAATCCAAACCTCTATGTCTTTTTCAACCAAGACATATTCAAAATCAGGATGCACGGCAACCGCAACATTCCCAAGAAGTGTCCAGGGCATCGTTGTCCATACAAGAATAAAAGTCTCTGCCTTCTTTTCGCCCTCAATATCACTGAGAACAGGAAATTTCATACAAACAGAGGGCGATTCTATATCCTCATACTCAACCTCTGCATTAGCAAGTGCAGTCTGACAATGCCCGCACCAGAATACGGGCTTTAACCCGTTATATATATATCCTTCTTGGACAAGCCTTCCGAATGCCTCAAGGATTGTTGCCTCATAATCAGAACTCATCGTAAGATATGGATTTTCCCAGTCTGCTGATACACCGAGCCTCTTAAATTGTTCTCTCTGTATATCTACATATTTTGCCGCATACTCCCTGCAAAGTTTTCTTAAAAGAACCTTATCCTTTATTTTTTCTGAACTTTCTGAGTTTTTTATAACATTATATTCTATGGGCATACCGTGACAGTCCCATCCCGGGATAAATGGTGAATCCTTGCCCTCCATTGTCTTAAACCTTACAACAATATCTTTCAATACTTTATTTAGACCTGTTCCTAAATGAACATCACCATTAGCATATGGAGGACCGTCATGCAAAACATATTTTTCACAACCGCCCCGGGCTGTTCTTATCTTTGAATATAATCCGATAGACTCCCATCTTTTTAATATTTCAGGTTCTTTCTTGGGAAGTTCTGCTTTCATCGGAAAATCTGTCTTTGGTAGGTTCAATGTATTGCGATAATTGGTTTCCATTTCTCAACTTCTATCTTGCTAATTGTTTACTTCTGTTGTATGCGGCTGATACTGCCTTTTTTATTATATTTTTAAGTTTATTTTTTTCAAAAATATCTATTGCCGATTCAGTAGTTCCGCCTTTTGATGCTACTTTTTGCCTCAACACTTCAGGATTTTCACCTGTTTTTTCAAGAAGAATACTTGAGCCTTTGATGGTTTGAATGACAATTGCTCTTGCAACGCCATCAGAAAATCCAAATTCCTTTGCACATTCTATCATTGCCTCACATACATAGAAAAAATATGCGGGACCGCTACCTGATATAGAAGTTACAGCATCTATCATTTGTTCTTCTACCTGTTCAACCTTGCCCACACAAAGAAATATCTTTTTTGCAATATTCAAATCTTTTACCCTTGCAAATCTGCCTGCACAGATACAGCTTATTCCCTGTCCTACAAGTGCAGGTATATTGGGCATTACACGAATAACAGGGGCTCTTTTTTTTAAAATATTTTCAATAAAAGATGTTTGTATCCCTGCTGCAATTGAAATAAAAACCTTTTTTTTAATCTCTGTACAAACATCTTCAACGGCCTTTCTTAAAACCTGCGGTTTAACTGCAAGAATAATCACATCAGATTCTTTTACAACCAGGTTATTATCTTTTGTTGTTTTTATCTTAAAATTTTTCTTTGCTACCTTTATCTTCTCATCAAAATTATCACTTGCAATTATATCAGAAGCAGATATTGCTTTTTTAAGAAGCAATCCAGAGATAATTGCACATGCCATATTCCCACAGCCAAGAAAACCAATCTTTTTACCTATCTTATCCATCTTTCTTTTTAAGATTATTACCTGTTGGTAGTTCTGTCAAATATCGCTGACCCGAGCCTTACAAATGTAGCACCCTCTTCTACTGCAACCCCATAATCCTGTGTCATTCCCATGGACAGTTCATGAATGTTTTCAGAAACATCTTTTTTTATTCTATCTCTTATTTGTCTGAGAGTCAGGAAATATTTTCTTGCATCTTCCGGATTTTCGGCATAAGGCGCAATAGTCATAAGTCCTATTATGTTTATATTCTTAAAAGCAATACACTGTCTGATAAAATCTTCTGCCTCTTCCGGTTTTATTCCTGATTTTGTTTTTTCCCCTGATACATTTACCTGTACAAACGCTTTTATAAACCTGTTCTTCTGTTCTAAATATCTTTGCAATTTATTGGCAAGATAAATACTATCAAGCGAGTGTATATAATCAAAGAACTCCACCGCATGTTTTACCTTATTTGTCTGAAGATGCCCTACCAGGTGCCACTGTACAACGCTGCCAATTGTGTTAAACTTCTCTCTTGCATCTTTAACACTGCTTTCACCTATATCTTTGATTCCCGATGCAGCAGCCTCTTTAATCTGTGAGACATCTGCATACTTTGTAACACACACAATCTTTATCTGCTCGCATCTTCTTCCAATTGCAGTGCAAGCCTTTTGTATTTGAAACTCTACAATTCTAATATTGTCTGCTATCATTTTAGAATATAGTAGGCTATCACATCAGACCATTGGTGTCAAGGGCTGATTACTTAATTTATATAAATAAATTAACCAAAAACCAGAAAAAACCTGACCTTCAATGTCGCATATGCATCTTAACTTTTTCATCAGGAATCAATTCCCGTTGTCTGTCCTTCATATTCTGTCGTCTGTTTTTTTACAATATACGATATACGGGATACAAACTACGGGTTTTACGGAGTGGAAAATATTGTGGCCTTGGATGAACAACTAAAATTTTTTTTCTATCCTTGCTGCCTTAAAATTAATACCTATATTGAACGCTATAATAGAACAGTTCAAGAAGAGTTTATTAAATAATTACTTAGATATTATTTACAACAAGCCACTTTTTTTAATAAACATCTTACTGATTATTTGATATTCTATAACACTGTAAGACCTTATAAAACACTTGGTCTTAAAAACCTTATAGAGTATTTTATTAAAAGTACTAACCCTGTTAGGAGTAAAAAACCTCTAAACAGAGTTAATATGTCGCATATGTGTATAACTTATACACTGCCTTGACAAATCTATACTACATATGTATAATGTAAACAATCAGTCAACATGTGTTGCCTGAAGGCACAAAGGCACAGAGTAGCAAAGGCACAAAACATGAGAAAAGAATCTAAAAGGACAGTCCACTTTGTGCCTGTGTGCCTCTGTGCCTAAAATATGAACGGTGTTTAGTGAATATTTACGATGGTTTAATAGGTGCGCAATGTTGTTGATTGAATATTTACGAATAAGTGATCATTTATTGGGCCACATAAAAAAGTATATAGAAAAAATTTTCAGGAGGGCGAAATGATTAAAAAAATTATTTATTTTATATTAGGTGTTTTTATATTCCTAATAATTATATTTTCAGGTATATTTTTTTATCTAAATAAATATCCGATAAGATCCGAATATATTGCAAGACAATTATCAAAAATTGTAAGCGAGAAAACTGGCGCAACATTAAATATCGGTAGTACTCAAATATATGTATTCCGCCAGATACATCTTAATAATGTAGAACTAAAAACAAAAAACGGAACAGTTATAGCTGTAGACAATGCCTTTTTAAATTATTCCTTCTTACCGCTTGCCCAAAAAAGATTGATAGGTGATATTCTGTTGCAAAATGTAAGTATTATGACAAAACAGCAAACTATGTGGACAATGGCGGGGATAAACATCAGAACAATAGGATTTGAAAATATAACATCAGATGTACTTTTAGATGAAACAAAACTATTACTATCCGATATAAAGACAGAGGCAAGTATACTGAACATATATGGAAATCTTTCCTTAAAACAAGAACCGATGACAAAAACTTCTTTAATAAATGCAAAATTTGATATAATATTTTATCCACAAAAAATAAAAGATAACTCTGTGCCTACTATCTTTAAACAGATTTTTTCAGGTTCTCAAACAGAATCTATCAAATTTTTATTTGAAATAAGCGGTGATATACAAAAACCAAAGGTAAGTTTTACACCTGTTATTTAGAGGATAAAATGTGGAACAAAGGATCTTACAGGCAAAAAGACCTGTTTGTAAATGAAGGACACCTGTACAAAAAAAAGAACTGCGGGCTTTCATCTGTTCCACGAATGAGAAACCTGCTTGTTATTTCAGTATTTGTTATAATAGGTACGATATGCTCTTTTGGCGCCGGTTTCTTTTATGGAACGCATAGATACAGAATAGATGCAAATATTGAAAAAAACAGAATACAACAACCCGATAAGCCACAACGGGTATCTTTAGCAAAATACATCCGGAAAGAAAAAGATATTAGAAAAGAAGATGCCAGGATTGCCGTTTTACCTCCTAAGAGAGAAGACAAAAAATTAGAAACATTGCCGCCAAAAGAACGGAAAAAAACAGTCTTTACGGTCCAGCTTGTAACATATAAATCACAAAATAGGGCGTTGCAAAAAATATCAAAACTAAAAAAGAAAGGACTAGACCCTCTTTTAATAAAAGATGGTAAATTTTTCATAATATGTGCAGGTAAATATGATAGTTGGAGAAGCGCAAAAAACAGATTACCATACTATCGTAAATTACATAACGATAGTTTTGTCAGAAAACTAAAAAGGGGTCGTTGACCCCGTTAGAAATAAATTTCTAAACAGATAAAATCTTTACCCCCAGAAACCTTGCATTTTCTGTATCTAACGGGGTGAACCCCGAAATCTTGCTACCTAAATGAGGAGGAAAAATGTCAATACATAGAAGTCTTCGTTCAATAGACAAACTTGCAAAACAAAGAAGTGTTCTTAAAAGATTTGAAAGGTTAAAAAAACTAATGGCAGATGACAAGTGGAAACAGGGACAATCTGTCTTTGGACTTCCCAAAATAAAGGTAACAACCTTTAAGATGAAGAAGGGTGCAAAACAGGAAAAACCTAAAGAAGCCGCAAGCACAACAGTCCCGGTTGCTCCTGAAAAAACAACACAGACAAAAATAAAAAAAGAAGAGAAATGAAAAAATCAATTCTATTGTTACTTCTGTTGTTGATACCCTTTTCTTTATACTCGGAAGAATTTCCGTTCATCGGCAAACTAAATGCTGACAGAGTCAACCTGCGTTCAGGACCAGATATAAATACGCCTGTTATTAGAACATTAGAGGTGGGGAAATTATTTATTGTAAAGGGTAAAACCGCCAACTGGTTTTGTGTTAACATACCTGATGATATACCATTATATATCTATAAAAAACTTACAGATATTCAAGAAAATGTTGCAAAGACTAAAAAAGATAATATAAATGTAAGAACAGGTCCAAGCACACGTTCGCCTGTTGTCGGAAATGCAAAAAAAGGCGATACCTTCCAAATAATAAGCATTGGTGAAGAATGGCTCAAGGTAAAGCCCACAGACGCATTTTCAGGATATATATTTGGAGACTATATTACATATGAGATGGATATAGAAACCTACCGCAAACAGATGCAGATAAAAAAAGAAGCACAGGCGTTGCTTGAGCAAACAGAAAAGATTTATGATAAAGAATCTAAAAAAGATATACAGCAGATGAACATTGAAGATTTGGTGGACAGATATAAAAATCTTTTATCCGACAAATATCCAGATGGTGTGTGGAAACAGAAGGCTAGAAAGAGGCTTTTTGAATTAAAATTAAAATCGGCACGAAAAGAATACATAGAAGCAAAAACCAAACTTGAAGAAAAAATACTGGAATTGTCGGGCACTAAAAAGGAAAAAATACCTCCTCCCATTGCAACAGGAGTAATAGATGACCTTGGTATGATATTCAGAAGACCGGGCACACACAAACTTATAGATGAAAAAGGGCAGATACAATACTTCTTAAAAAGCAATAATTTAAATCTTAATAGATACACACATATACCTGTTGCATTATGGGGGGAAATTAAAGAGGCACAGGGATGGAAAACACAGGTTATTGTGGTTGAAAATATAAGAGCGCTTAGGGAATTGCAGAAGAACAAATGAATATTACAGATTTTATATTTTTATTTGCAGTTGTGGTAATATCAGTAGTATTTCATGAATATGCGCATGGATTTGTCGCAAACAAACTCGGCGATCCTACTGCCCGCATGGCCGGTAGACTTACACTAAATCCACTTGCACACATAGACCCATTTGGAACAGTACTTCTGCCAATCCTGCTGTGGGTGGCGGGTTCCCCTCTTCTGGGGTTTGCAAAACCTGTTCCTGTGAACCCATATCTTCTTGCCAATCCCAAAAAAGCAATGCTTCTTATTGGTCTTGCAGGCCCTTTGACAAATCTTATCATCGCAACAATAAGTGCATTTGTATATCATATAATATCAGGAGCAGGAATTTCTGGCTTGCCATTGATATTTCGGTACATAAGTCGTATAAATATCGCACTTGCGGTTTTTAATCTTATTCCTATACCACCTGTTGATGGAAGTAGAATCGTATCGGGACTTCTTCCACATAATATTGCAGAATATTATGACAGAATTGAGCCTTATGGAATATTCATATTGTTTGCCGCAATGTTTCTTGGCATATTAGATTGGTTTGTTTGGCCAATCTCTGGTTTTATTTTAGACACTCTTGGGTTTTAAAAAAAATTTAACTTCAATACTGGAGACTGGTTTTCTTGCCTCGACTGTGTCGGGGGTTTTTGAATCTATTGTGCCGGGATAGCTCAGTAGGTAGAGCGCAGGACTGAAAATCCTGGCGTCCCCAGTTCGATTCTGGGTCCCGGCACCATTGAACTTACGAAAGGAGGTAGAAAATTGGCACATCGTAAATCAGCAGTAAAAGCATTGAGACAGGCAAAAAAAAGGGCGGTCGGAAATAAGAAAATAAAGTCTGAATTGCATACAAGGGTTAAAAAATTTAGAAGTCTTTTAAAAGAAAAAAAACTTGAGGAAGCAAAAAATGCTTTAAGGGTTATTTCATCAAGGTTTGATAAAGCGGCGGTAAAGAAAATTATTCATCAAAATAAGGCATCAAGACACAAATCAAGACTTGCATCTGCATTACATAGAGTTGATGCAACAAGGCCTTAAACGTTGGCCAGAAGCATTTCAAGAGCAACTGTTTCAGGGATTCTGCCTGTTTTTATTCTATAGTCTATATCCTCAACAAGCCTGGCATATTTTTTAATCTTCTGTAATGGTGTTTCTGATATAATATTCTTCCACAGATAATACGCTCCTGGTTTTATTTTAAATTCTTCAAGTTTATCTTCTATATCATTACATTTTTTTTCTAAAAGAATTTTTACAATAAGAGACACCCTTGCATGCCAGGATACTGTTCCCATTATCTTCTTTGGCTCTTCTCCTGAAACAATAAGGTCCGAAAGTACACGGAACGCACCTTTCTTATCATTCAAAAAACACAGGTGGAGCATCTTAAAAACATCCCCTTCAAATGTCTTTTCAGATATTCTTAAAACATCCTCTTTTTTAATATCTTTTCTATCCCCTGCATACAAACACACCCTCTCTATGATTGACAAAACACCTTCAATATTCCCTGATGAAATTTCAATAATTGTCTGCAGAACATTATCATCGACCTGTTTCCCCTCTTTTTTAAACCTTTCTTTTATCCAGTCAAAGAGCAGACGCCCCGTAGGGTTTGAACAATGAACAGTAGCAGATTCTTTTATCTGCCATCCACTTGATTTAATCTTTTTTTGATCTGAAAATTCAAATATAAGAAGTGCCTGTTTTGAAGGATTTATTACATACGATTGTAAAATCCTTCTGTCCTCTGCCTTAATTTTATCCGCATCTTTAATAATAGCAATACGCGCTACACCCAAAAAAGAGGTCTGTCTGCAAAACTCAACAATATGTGAACCTCCTGTATCCTCAGGATAGAATATCATAACATCCAAAGATAAACCTTTAAATCTCTTTGTTTTTATATCCTCAATTGCCTGTTTTTTAAGTGTGTCAGAATTGCCGATAAGAAATAAAACATTACACATTTTTAATTTTCTCCACCTCTAAGACACCATCCACCGTTATTTATTCAAGACAATATCTGTTATAACAATATTCAGGGCTTTTACTGTAATATACCTGTCTGATAAAATTAGAAAGTGGATAGATTTATTTTATTCTTTGTATACTTACTGCTAACCCAAGTATAAACCAGAACAAAACTGCCAGTTGAAGAGAATAAAGATTGGTGTCAAAAAAACTGTGCACAAGAAAGCCAAAGATTGCGCATAATAACCCTAGCAACAACCCCATAGACAGTCCCTGGGGGGAACTTTTCTTAAATACCTTTGTCCCCTCATGCAAAATTGAGCCCACAAACAGAAGAAAACTTAACAGGGCGAATATCCCTGCCTCTGCCCAGATTTGCAAAAAAAAATTATGTGCATAGTAGGGGCTTTCAAGGTTTGTACATTTTGGGAAATGATCCATAAATGTGCCTAATCCCTTACCCAAGAAGGGATTATCTACAATCATTGCCCAGGCATTTTTCCAGATAGAAAATCTCATTGCATCTCCACCCGGCTGGAAGACAGAAATAACTCTTTGTCTTAATGCGGGAATTGACATTAAAATGATAATAAAAATACAAACAGGAAGGAAGGTCCTCTTAATTTTATTACGAAATATTAATAGCATTAAAACCAATCCTACAAAAAACCCTAACCAGGCGCCTCTGGAAAAGGTCAAAATTAAGCATATGCCTAAAAGAGACCCCAAGAAAAACAAAATCCACTTGTATTGCTTTTTAAGTTGAGGAAAAATTGCCAGCGATGTTACCAATAATAAAACAGGCACCAGGTAAGCAGCAAAACTATTTTGGTTTTGAAAAGTAGCGGTTATCTGGCCACCATCCACTAAAACCCGCTGACGCAAAAAATCTACACCCCTAAATTGCTGAACTATCCCAGAAAGACCTATCAAACCACTTACACCTAATAAAATAAATATAGCATTGCGTAAGCGTTTTGAAGTGTTCAAAGTATCTTCTACTATAATAAAGATAAAAATATATTGTAACCATTTAAAAAACAGTGCCCTCAAACTTTTGGTAAAATAGACTTCACTATTAAATAGTGAGAGCGCGCAAAATCCAAAAAATAAAAAGAGAAAAAGATGAGTAAAATTCTTAACAAACCCAAAATCTGGCTTTAAAACCTTCTTAATCAAAAAAGCAAGTAAGGCTAAACTAAAAGATATTTCAATTGCTGATATAGAAATGGGTATAAAAGCAATCATTGCATATAGTAAATATTCTACGCATTTATCTAAGATAATTTCAGCCTTATCTTTTGTCATCGGATACCATTTCTTTCAGATTCTCAACAATTTTATCCTTAAGCCATTATATTCTATAAGTTCTCCAGTTCCTTTTCAGGGCAAGCACAGGCAAGACCCGTAGTCTGTTGCCAAGATACAAATCTCAAAACCGAAAAGATAATCTCCCCTCACCCTCCTTAAAAAAAGGGGAATTCCCTCCTGAATAGACTTGCGAAATATCAATCCTTGCTGCCACTTTTGAGGGGAATCAGCAATCTCTACTTTCAAGGGATAGATTTTTCTGTTTTTTGTTTGAACAGTTATTGTGATTTCAGAAGAAAGGAAACAACCGATAAGACTGAACATTAATAAAAAAAAGACGGTATAAACTTCTTATTTTCAATGTTTTTAAGAATTTTCAAACAATGGACGAACAGACGATGGTAATTGTGTCAAAAGATTAGGATAACATTCTACAATACGCATAATATCTGCAAGGTCTTTTTGCTTTTTGCTTAATCGTCTTTCTTTATCCTGATACGCAAATATTTTTCCCTGTAATACATCCTCTAATTGTGCCACCATCATTTTATACCCGAGTACATTTTTACAAACTGCATTTCGGACAAAGGATTGATATCTTTTATCAGTCTGTATTTGTATTCTTAATTGTGAATCTTGAGTAGTTAAATTTATACTATGCTGAAATATTTCTACCTTTACTCTATGTTTTTTCATTTCCTGACATAGTAATTTTATATTACTGGTAGCCACAATAACGTCAAGGTCAAGGCTTACCACCGGCTCTGCATATGCGTTTACTGCCAATCCTCCTATTATGCAGTATGGAATTTGTTTTTTATGTAGGATATTTAAAAGAACCTCGATGATATCTTTTTTCTGTCTTCCAATTAATCTTACAAAGTCTTTTGCTGTCATATCCATATTAAATAGGTAATTGTGTCAAAAGATTCCCAAGAACAAGGTCGGTATTGACATAAGACTTTATTTTTATCCTTGCAGTCAGAAAACTATTTATAATATTTTGAAGAAAATCTATATTAAATCTTTCAGCCTGTCTTACTATATCGTCTTTATAATCCAAGTATATAAGTTTATTCTTATCCGATGTCAATTTATATACCAATATATCCCTGAACCACATACCTGCCCATTCAAGCCTCTGACAGGTAATCTCTCGGGATTGGTCGGACAAAACATTTATAAACGAAAGACTCGGGTTTTTAAGACCTTCAATAATCTTCAATCTTAATTCCTGCATTTCAGTTTGTGCAAGGCTGACGGCAAGTCCATATCTTCCATCAGACATATGTGCAAGTGTTTCTGCCAGTTCTTTATCTATATACAAATGTTTTTGCAACCTATCCGAAATAAGGGTTTCTGAAATAAAACCAAATCTTATTTTCTGGCATCTTGAAAGTATGGTTCTGGAAAGTCTCTGGGGCAAGGATGTGGTAAGGATGATAAAAGAACCCGCAGGAGGTTCTTCAAGCGTTTTTAAAAATGCATGTGCAGCCTCCTCTTTCATATCATCTGCATCAAGTATAATAAATGCTTTTTTATCAGACTCAAAGGGTTTCAGCTGAACCTTGCGGCTTACCTCTCTTATCTGGTCTATTTTAATTTGCTCTCCCTTCCCCTGTGAATAAACCATCATAACATCCGGATGATTGTTTTTGTCTATCTTTTTACAGGAAATACAATTATCACAAGAATCATCCTCAACCACCCCTGTATTAGGCAAGGAAGCAGATAAAAAATTTTTACAGAATAATGCCTTGATAAAAGTTTTTGCAACAAAACTTTTCCCAACCCCGTCAGGTCCTACAAATACATAAGAAGATGCTACCCTTCCGGAACAGATAGCACCCCTTAATAGTTCACCTGCAAGTCTATGACCAACAATATTTTTAAAAGCCATTGCTTATCTTTTCCCAAATTTTTTCTGCCATATTTTTAATAGGTTGATTACCTGATACAACAAAAAACCTGCTGGGCTCTTTTTCTGCCATAGCAAGATACCCCTGCCTTACCCTGTTATGATATTCTGTATTTCTTTTCTCTATCCTGTCTTTTTCCTGTCTGCCCCCTGACAAGTCAGGGCGGGCACCGGACCTTTTTAAGCCCAACCTTACAGGGACATCAATAAGTATGGTCAAATCAGGGATTATATGAAAATTTGCATTTTTTGAAATCTCTTTTAGCCATTTAATATCAACACCCAACCCATATCCCTGATAAGCAATTGTTGAGTCAAGAAACCTATCGCATATAACAACCTTACCTTTTTTAAGAGAAGGGACAATCTTTTCAAATACAAGTTCAGAGCGTGCCGCAAGACATAAAAGTGCTTCTGTATGTATAGAAATCTTTCTTGTGTTTGAATTAAGAAGTATCTTCCTTAAACTTTCACCAACTTCGGTTGAACCCGGTTCTCTAAAAGCAACAAACGGAACTTTAATTTTTTTTAGTTTTAAAGATATATATTTTATTACTGTGCTTTTCCCGGAGCCTTCAGACCCTTCAAATGTTATAAACACCCTCCCCCCTTTTTTACTGATTTCAAATTTAGAATTCTAAATTTCTGGTTAAGGCTCATCCCTTTTTTATTTTCCTATACAAAAATTTTTAAATATACGGTCAAGAACATCATCTGTTATTCCTTCCCCTTTCAGTTCATTAATCTTTTTTATACAATACCTTAACTGCTCACAAACCAGTTCAATATTCATTCTGTTTTTTATAAGTGTAATGGCCTCCTGTAATATATTTTTCACCTCTTCTATTGCAGACGATTGTCTTATGCTTGCAAGGAAATATTCTCCTTGACTGCTATTTAAGTTTTCTTTTTCCCCCATAAGAATACCTGCAATAGAGGATTCAAGTTCTTCAAGTCCGGTGCCTTCAAGGGCAGACACCTTGATATAAGAGTGCCCATCAATAATACTTGTATTATAAACTTCTTTTTTTTCTATATCAATCTTATTAAACACATATAGGACAGAAGCATTTAGCAGGTGTTTTAATACATGCCTGTCCTCATCATCAATCAAACTGCTTGCATCAAGAACAAAAAGCACAAGGTCTGCGCCCTTGATTTCTGTCTTTGCTCTTGAAATCCCCTCTTTTTCCACTATATTTTCTGTTGCCCCAAGTCCTGCTGTGTCACTTATCCATACAGGAATACCTTTTATATCCGCAATGTCCCTGACGATGTCTCTTGTTGTTCCCGGAACAGGTGTAACAATACATCTGTCCTTTTTTAATATTGCATTTACAAGGCTTGATTTGCCAACATTTCTCTTACCCACAACAACAATATTTGCATGCTCTCTTAAAAATCTTGAACCCGATACCGCTTTCCACAGAGACTCGACTTGTGTTGCGGAACCTTCAAGAAATTTTAATCCCTCACCTATATCAATATCTATTTCCTGCTCTGGAAATTCAATCAGTGCCTCAAAATACGAAGATGCCTCTGCTATTAAATCTTTTAAATGAACAATATATTCGGTAAATTTGCCCTCTAACGACGAAAACGCATACCGGAGTGCTTTATCTGTTTTTGCTCTTATTATCTCTATTACAGATTCAGCCTGGACAAGATCTATTCTCCCATTTAAAAATGCCCTTTTTGTGAACTCCCCAGGCTGTGCAATCCTTGCACCACTTTTAATAACAATCTGCAATACCTCTTTAAGAGGAATAAATCCACCATGACAGTTAAACTCAACAACATCTTCTCTTGTATATGAATGCGGCTTCAACATAATGCTTAATATAACCTCATCAACCTTTCTTTTGTCAACAGGGTCTATAACCCATCCATAATGAAGCGAA
>NDHX01000001.1:0-17500 GCA_013626165.1 bacterium Unc6 | reverse complement strand
GAAGATTTCATTTTAAACCTTGCAGAAATTATTATTGTATTTTTTAAGCTACTATTCCTGTAAAAGAATTGAAATCTTTGTGTGGGTTTAACCCTGCCATCTTTTAATATATCTACATCTAACAGACAATCAGATATGGATGAACCAAAAGCACCTGAATTTCCGGTTATTGCCCCGCCGATTGTTCCCGGAATTCCATAAAGTTTCTCAAGTCCTGATAAACTGTTTTTCTGGCACATCTGTATAAATCTTGATAATAGCAGCCCTGCGCCTGCCCTAACAGTCTTGTTATTTATATTAAAGGAACAGAATGCTTCTTTTTTTAAACTTATAACAATCCCCTTGTATCTTAAATCGGGGCACAAAACATTACTTCCTGAACCTATGATTTTAAAAGGTATATGTTTTAAAAAAGAATAATCAATGATTTTAGAAAGACATTCTATATTGAAAGGTTCTATCCATAAATCTGTCCTGCCACCTACATTGAATGTTGTATGGGAGGATAATCTTTCATTACAATGTGCCTTTCCCTGTTTTTGTAATTCTTTATAAGGAACACACAACATATACATACCTTAACAGGCTTTTACCAATATTTTTGACATTGTGAGAGGTTTCAGGGGGGATATACACAATACTATTTTTTTGTGCTTCTATCGTAGAGCCGTTGTTTATAATCTCAGCCCTTCCGCTTAATACAATAATTGCCTCTTCTTTGTTTTCTGTAATATGTTCGCCAACATTTTTCCCGGGTTTGAGTATAACAAGACCTGATTTCATTTTAACGGTATCCGAATTTCCGCCGAAAAGATGTTGATATTTAGTATCGTTTTTAAAATTTATCTTTATAAGTTTTAACATTATTTTTCTCCTAATTCCCATTCCATAAAGGGAAAGGGACGGGGTATTTACAGGCACTGTTCCTTAAAGTTTACCCAAATATTCCTTGTCTTGAATGTTTAATTAACCTAATTTCTAATCAATGGCCAATGTTTAAATGCCTAATGACCAAATCACTTCATTTTGCGAATAACTGCATTAAAGATTTAGATTAAACTCTTTTTTTACCATTAGTCATTTTGTCATTTAATATTTTTTAGGTCAATTAGAAATTAGAAATCTAAACTAAGAAGCCACCGAAAAATAAAGTTTACTTTTTATCCTTTACTGATCGCTTTGAAGTTGACCTTGGATAGATGGTATAGTTCCGTTCAGGATTTATATTATGATATTTTATATTTAACTTTTTTTCCCCACTCTTCCACCACGGGTTTATTTTTTACCTGCCTTTTATGTTTCTTTCTGTTTTTCGTAGAATCCATCGTTTACTCTTTTTATAAATTATACCTGACAATAACAACCTTGTCAAATTCATCATTTTTTTCTTGGGACAATTGTGTAATTCCATTGCGGAGATTTAGATTTTTCATCTCCTCATCAGGAATTTTGATCCCGGTTTCATAATTCTTAATGATTATTGAGTTAACTCCGCAAACATATTACTATGGTAATGGTAATAATAGAATCCATTCAAGAGATTACAAACATGGTTCAAAGAGCAGAGATGTCATTGTTTGAGTTTCACCAACGCTTTCCCACAAAGAATGTATATTGAGCATCTGTTTAATTTGCGATGGCCGATGGGTTTATCTACCCAAGATACAATAGCCAAAAGTATGGTTTTTATAGCAATCGTTTTCTATGTCAATGTAAAAATTGTAGATATGAACGAAATAATCAATATAAGCTTGGAGGTATTGTAGAACTTGATGATGCCTGTTTCGGTAGCAGCGATGAGGGGAAAAAAACAAGCAAAAGAAACCACTAGGTCCAAGGTTCTTGTGGCTGTGTCTTATAGATATAGAAAAAAGGAATGCGGGCTTTGCAAAGATAAAGGTGGTAAAGAAACTTGATACAGATACTGTCAATAAATTTGTAAAGAAAAATGTGGAACCAGGTAGCAAAATTCAAACAGATGACCTGGATATAATATATGATTTTTTGGCTGATATTGAAGAAATAGAGCATGGGGAATATCCTATTGTATCTGGCGAAAAACCTGCTGGATCGCCTGAAGAAGCATCGTCGGGAGACGCTGGCCTTTATGTACGATTTCAGTGTTCCGTTTGACAACAATCAGGCCGAAAGGGATATCCGGATGGTGAAGGTTCAGCAGAAAATCTCAGGAACCTTTCGCAGTACTTAAGGAGCAGATATTTTCTGCCGTATCAGGGGATACATCTCCAGAATCAGGAAGAACTCCTTTCCTGTCATCAATGCTATTCAAGCTGTCTTCAAGGGGAATCCTTTTATTCCGGCACGCGCCGGCCCCTGACAATGTTGCTTTTGTGTGCTATCATGTAACAGGTAAGTTTTTCCAAAAATTGTGCTTGACAGGTTTAATGAAATGTGGTATATTGAACCTAGCTTTTGGAGAAACTAAACTATTATGCTAACATTATTATGGGGCTGAATAGTTACAAATTATTTTAATACATTATTAAGCAATTCATTTATATAGGGCGAAGATTATATCAGGAGAAAATATGACAACAAAAAAGTTTTCTAAAGGTGAAGCAATACGCTTTGGATGGAATACAATGAAAAGCAACTTCGGTTTTTTCATCGGTCTTTTGATAGTTTTGGGCTTGCTCCTTATCGTTCCTGGTGTTATTGCGGAGATGGTGAAGAAAGTAAATGTTTTTCTTGGGATTATTTTTCACATTGCTGATTTTGTTTTAACAATAATAATTTCAATAGGATTAGTTAAAATCGCTTTAAGATTCTGTGATAATGAAAAAGGCAGATTTACTGATCTTTTCTCCCAGTGTCATTTGTTTTTTGATTATATGTTTGCCGGGATTTTTTATTTCCTGATTGTACTTGGCGGGACACTCTTGCTGATTATTCCAGGAATTATTTTGCTTATCAAATTTTGCTTCTTTGAGTACTTTATCGTTGATAAAAAAGCCGGTCCAATAGAGTCCCTCAAAAGGAGTTGGGTTATTACAAGAAAAGTTAAATGGGATTTATTTGTCTTTTTCTTAATGCTTCTGGGTATCAATCTATTTGGCGCGCTTTGTCTTTTGATTGGTTTGTTTGCTACCATTCCTGCAACAATGGTTGCGATGGCTTTTGTATACCGTAAACTATTATCCCAAATAGAGACTACCGATGTGTCCGAACCATTAGAGCCGATTGTATAATTCCCTTTACAAGAAGAAGATGTTACTATGGATGAATACTAAAAGCAATCAAACAAGAGGTCAGATTGATATTATTGTCAGGACATCTAAATAGGTTGAAAAAAGGTTGAATTTAAGTAATTTCTTATAAATCCCCAGTAAACTTTGTATGGAAGCGGTATAGCGGTCGCATTTATGCGACTACGTGACATTGTTTAGTGCGATGAATCGCACTGCTATGCCTGTCCCTGACGCGCCAGATGTGGATTGCCAGGGGAGGTTATTACGCCGTCTTTTCCGTGCCTGTAATTCCAAGCGCAGTCTGCCACTTCTTTCCCTTTTGAAAGTTCAACGATAAGTGCCCGTACAGAGTTGGTCCCAAAGTCAAGACCCAAACTATATTTTTTTACAGTTGCCATTTTATTTTTAGAACATGACTTTCTTCACGACCTCAAGCGTTTTTCCGGCGTCGCCGGTTTTCTGGGCTTCTATAAGTTTTGTCTTATCTTTCCAGATGAGCAACGCCTTCTTCATTGTATTGGCGAAAAATTCCCTGGAAAGGGACATTGCCCTGACCGGCTCCATACGGTATGTAAATTGGTCCTCGCCGAACCAGCCGGAATATCCTGTGTCCAAAGCCGCATAACAAAAGTCAACCAATTCCCAGAGGTTTGAGGTGCCGGCCACCCGGTCCTCGTCGTTTGACCGCCACTTGGCCGCGTTGATGTGGAAGTTGACTACCGGAACATCAAACTCCTTCGCCAGGTACAGGCTGAAGGCGGGTTCAAGGCCGTTCATCATCTCATGACCGTAATCTACCGCAACGCCCATATTGGTGCCGCCGCAGATTTTGTTGACCTTTTTTGCAACCAGAATGGCGCAGTGCGTCGTCGGGACTATCATATGGCCTTCTCTTGGCTCTTTCATCTTGGCCTCAACTCCAAAGCGCAAACCTAAGTTCTTTGCCTTTTTGTTTATCTCGCAGCAGCCATCCAGAAAACGCTCCAGAAGAGTGCCGTAATTTACTTCAAAGTTGTAATCCCAGCCGTCAGAACCAGGCCAGAGCGCAACGGATGAACACCCTACCTCCCTGGCAATTTCTGCGCCCTGAAGCGTTACGGCGATTGCCTCTTTACGGATTCCTTTATCCGGATTGGTCAGGCCCCCAAATTTCCAGTAAGGATCTGTCCAGAGATTGGTGTTCATGTTGGTGGGCGTCAGTTTTAGTTTTCTTAAAGCCTTTTTTACTTCATTTATGCGGCTGTTGACCTTCCGACGTTTTTCATCTGTAAAGATGTTTTCGTGAAATTCAATGCCCTGGATACCGGCAGCTGCCACACGCTCCATTTGACTGACAATATCTGACTTCAATTCCGGGTTGTAACCCTTGCCGGCAAAACGGTCCAGGAAGTCTCCGGCACACCAGTGTCCGGCAGCAAACAGAATGTTAAACTCACCAAAAAATTCATCAACCCTTTTCCCTTCAAGATAGCCGGCAAACTCCCTGTCCAGTTTCCCCAGTTCCTTCTCTGTAATTTTCATAATAACCCTCTTTGTGTAGTATGTTTTTGTTAATAAACTTAAATTGGGTATTCCACTGGTTTTTATAATATTATTTGAAGTAATATTTTGTCAACCCTGTTCAGAAATTTTATCATGAATTTCTAACCGGGTCAAGACTTTTTCTCTTAAATTTTTGTTATCACACCTTAAAAAAAACAAAAAATTATAAAACGATGGATTTTATACAAATAAAATATTATAATAAAAGTGTATGAAGGAAAGGGTTTGTGTTATATATTCAGGAGAAGTTCAGGGAGTAGGTTTTAGATATACTGTAAAATACATTGTAAAAAGTTATGATATTGCCGGGTATGTGAAAAACCTTCCCGATGGAAATGTTGAGATAGTTGCCGAGGGCGAAAAGTCAGCATTAGAAAGATTTCTTTCAAACATAAGGAAAAGTCATTTAGGCAATTATATAGTAAATGAAGATATTCGGTGGCAGGAGGCGACAGGAGATATGTCAATATTCCAGATCAGGTTTTGAATGCAAAAGTATTTTTTAAAAAAAAGGCCAAAGACAAGACGAAAAGAAATAGAAATTGAAATACGCGATATTGGGTGATATACATAGTAATTTAGAAGCGCTAGAGGCTGTTCTTAATGCATGCAGTCTAGAATCGGTAGATAGATATGTGTGTGTGGGTGATATAGTTGGATATGGAGCAGATCCTGAAAAGTGCATTAAGATAGTAAAAGAACTTGAACCGACCATTGTATGCGGTAACCATGATTGGGGATGTGTGGGACTTGTAGACCTTGACTATTTTAATACAGTTGCAAAAGAAGCCATAGAATGGACCTGTTATCTTTTATCTGAATCAGACTGTTTTTACCTTCGTTCTTTTCCTCTTATTGTTCAGGAGAAAAGGTTTGTTCTTGTTCATTCAACGCTTGATGCACCTGAAAGATTTGATTATATGTTCAATGCAAGTGTGGCAGAAAAAACACTTCAGTTGATGACAACTCCGTTATGTTTTATAGGGCATATACATATTCCTATGATATTTCAAAAAACAATTGAAGGTCCTGTTGAATATTCTTATAACTGGAAAACAGAATATTCACCCCTTGTTAAACAGATTGTAAGTGTCGGAAGCGTGGGACAGCCCAGAGACGGAGATCCAAGGGCATGCTATGTTATATATGATTCAAAAAAAGATATTGTTGAAATAAAAAGAGTAGAATACAATGTGTCGTTGGCGCAAAAAAAGATTTATAATGCGGGGCTTCATCCAATACTTGCATCAAGATTGGCAGAAGGAAGATGAGAAAAAATAGTAGGTAGGAGATAGGAGGTAGGAGGTAGTAGGTAGTAGATAGGAAAAACACCTCCCCCTATTTTTGTTATGAATACACCACAGCAGATAAAAGAAGAAATAATAAAGATTAAAAAAAACCTTCAAGGTGCATCCAGCCCCTGCGCGCAAGAGCAGGATATATCCCATTTGCCAGAGAATATAGAACTTTTACGGTCCATAATAAACCTTGCAGATATTACATACTACACACATAATAGTCCTGTTCTTACAGATTTTGAATATGATAAGTATTTTGAAAAATTAAAAAAAATAGAAGAACAAAATCCAAACCTTAAAACACCCAACTCACCGACAGTGCGTGTGGGGGGTGTGCCTCTTGAAGAGTTTGTAAAGATTAAGCATAAGTTCCCTGTATTGAGTATAAGTAACACATATTCATCTGAGGAGGTTGTTGCTTTTGATAAAAGAGTAAAAAAGATACTTGGGATATCAGGTGCGACCTCGGTGTCTTATATAGTTGAAGCAAAGATAGATGGTATTTCTGTCTCTATTATGTACGAAAATAGTAGTTTTATAAGAGGCTCAACAAGAGGAGACGGCACAGTGGGGAACGATATTACAAAAAACCTTCGGACAATAAGAAGTATTCCTCTTGTATTGCAGGGAAAAGATGTTGCCGATGAGATTGATGTTAGAGGAGAGGTCTATATAGATAAAAAGGATTTTGTTAAAATTAACAAAGAACTTGAAGAGAAGGGGCTTGAACAATTTGCAAACCCAAGAAATGCGGCGGGGGGTTCATTAAGTCTTCTTGATTCAAGTATTGTTGCGAAAAGACATCTTAAATTTTATGCATGGGGTGTAGGTTATTCGCACAATCTAAAAGCAGACACACAGAACCATCTATATAGTTTATATGAAAAATGGGGAATACCCATAAATCCTGTAAGAAGGGTGTGTGAAGATATAGAAGAGGTTATCAAATTCTGTAATGATTGGAAAACCAAAAGAAGGCACCTTGAGTTTAATACAGATGGAATGGTTATAAAAGTAAATCTTTTCAAGTATCACGAACTTCTCGGGACAACTGCAAAATCTCCTCGCTGGATGGTTGCATATAAATACCAGCCGGAAAGGGCACAGACAATACTTGAAGATATTATAATAAGTGTGGGAAGAACAGGGGTTCTTACTCCTGTTGGAATACTAAAACCGGTTTATCTTTCAGGAACACAGGTAAGCAGGGCAACTCTCCACAACGAGGATGAGATAGCAAGAAAAGATATAAAGATTAAAGACACTGTTATTGTTGAAAAGGCAGGAGAGATAATCCCTCAGGTTATTGAGGTTGTAAAAGAAAAAAGGACAGGCGAGGAACAGCAATTTAAGATGCCTGACAGGTGTCCTGTATGTAAAAGCAATGTTATAAGAGAAAGGACAGAGGTTGCCGTAAGGTGCGAAAATCCGTCCTGCCCTGCACAATTAAAAGAAAGCATAAAACATTTTGCATCCCGTTCGTGTATGGATATAGAAGGATTAGGTGAGGTGTTGATCTCTCAACTTGTTGATAAAAGACTTGTCCAGTCCTATGCAGATATTTATTATCTTAAAAAACAGGCTATAGCAGAACTTGAACGGATGGGGGAAAAGTCTGCACAGAATCTTTTTAATGCAATAGAAAAAAGCAAGCAAAGGTCTCTTTCCAATCTTATAAACGGTCTCGGCATAAGATATGTGGGTTCAAGAAGTGCAGAGGTTCTTGCTATGGAATATAGAACACTTGATAATATTGCCAGGACAAAAGAAGAAAAACTTGCAGATACAGAAAATATAGGTCCTGTTATGGCTGCTTCTATACACAGGTTTTTCTCTTCTGCTGAAACAAAGCAGATTTTAGAAAAGTTAAAGAGTGCAGGTATAAATCCTTGTATGGAAAAGATCTCAAAAAGCATTCTTGAAGGAAAAAGGTTTGTATTTACAGGGATATTAAAATCCTTATCACGGATTGAGGCAGAAAGACTTGTCCTAAGCCTCGGCGGCAGGGTTTCATCCGGTATTTCAAAAAATATAAGTTATGTTGTTGCAGGAAAAGAACCGGGCTCAAAAAAGCAAAAGGCTGAAAAATTGGGTTTAAAAATAATTTCTGAAACAGAGTTTTTAAAAACGGTGGGGAAAATATGAATAAAATTTAAAACATAACATAAAAAAAGATTACATACAGGCTGTATTGGGAAATTCCTATTCTTGAAATAGAAAAAAGTTTTGATTTTCCCGTTCCGGTAATAGATAATATTTTCCCAATTTGTGTTATATCAAGTATTCAAAGACCGAGAACCATAACCAGAAATCTTACAGACTGTGCCATTGATAGGAGAATATCAGTTGAGGATCCGACAGAATACATATTCATAAATAATGACTGGGCTTTTGTAACTGACACAGCAAAGAGTATGTTATTCTGTTCAGATACTTGTGTCCATACAATGAAACAGGTTATTGATACAGATGATGAGTATAATAGCCTGATATTTTTTTATACATCTATATAGAAACACACCCCTTGGCGGCACATACTCTTGCAGATTGTTTATTATGCCAGTATTTGAAACACTGCCTTCTGATATATTTAAGTTAGCAAACGCCCTCGCTTACAGAATAAGGATAGAGAACATTTAACCTTGATGTTTTCCCCCACCCAAAGGGTACCCAAAATTGAAAATTGAAAAGATAATCCACCCCCACCCTCCCTTATTGAATACCCCGTCAACTTCGTTGCTACCCCTTTAGAAAAAGGGGAATGGGTTCGTATTTTATTCTTATGTTGTCGGAATTTCAGAATAAATATGTTATAATAAGGAAAATGCAAATTATAACAACGCATATAAATGCAGATTTTGATGCACTTGCATCGTGTATAGGGGCAAATAAGATATATCCCGATGCAAGTATTGTGCTGCTCGGTTCACAGGAAAGACCTGTAAAAGATATTATGATACTTTTAAAAGACAGATTTGGTATTCTTGAAGAAAAAGATGTAGACTTAAAAGATGTTAAAAAGCTTATAATTGTTGAGACAAGAAGACCCGAAAGGATTGGTAAGTTTAAAAATCTTATTGAAGATTCAAATGTTGATATTCACATATACGACCATCACCAGAGAATGGAAGGAGATATAAGAGGCACTGTTGATATACATTCAAATACAGGTTCTACCACTACATATTTTGTAGAAAAAATAAAAAAAAGTGCCATAAAGATAGTTCCTCTTGAGGCTACAATACTTGCATTGGGTATATATGAGGATACGGGTTCTTTTACATTTCCCAATACAACCCCTATTGACATAAAAGCGTGTGCATTTCTGCTTGAAAAAGGTGCAAATGTAAGTATGATTGCAAGATATTTAAGAACAGAACTTACAGAATATGAACTGAATATACTTTCAAAGATGCTCCATTCTACACATCCTTACAATATAAATGGTATTCAGATTCCGATATCGTCCGTACAGGTTGAAAAGAGCTTACCTGATGCCGCACTGCTCACACATAAACTTCTTGAAATAGAAAATTTTGATACGCTTTTTGTAATCATATCAAGTCCTTCTAATATTGAAATCATAGGAAGAAGCAGCAATCCATCTGTTGATGTAGGGCTTATTTTAAGATTTCTCGGAGGAGGAGGACATTCAACGGCTGCAAGTGCATCTATAAAAAATATATCTCTTGATAGGTTAAATAGCAAGATTATACATTTACTTAAAAACAGTGTCCGACCACCTGTTGTTGCCTCTGATATTATGTCAATGCCTGTAAAAACAATTTCAGAAAATCAGACCGTAAGTGGCGCAAGAAAAATTATGATTAGA
This sequence comes from bacterium Unc6, assembly GCA_013626165.1. Taxonomy (NCBI): domain Bacteria; kingdom Pseudomonadati; phylum Candidatus Omnitrophota; genus Candidatus Velesiimonas; species Candidatus Velesiimonas alkalicola. Next base: position 7,619 of record NDHX01000001.1, on the reverse strand, counting down.
CTTGGTATGGCTGGGATTCCAGTGATAAAAAATAGCACTCCCGTAGGAATAGTGAACCGTTCTGATATGGATAAGGCATTCAGGCACGGACTTGGTAAAATTCCTGTAAAGGGTTGTTTGTCCGGAAAAGCGGTATTTATAAAAGCAAATACACCTGTTTCTGAAATACAACATCTTATGGCACTGCACCATACCGGAAGACTTCTTGTAGGGCGCAATAAAAAGATAGAAGGCATAGTAACCCGTTCTGATGTATTAGGGGCGTTGCATAAAGGACTTATTGAAACTACCTCTTATAAAAAAAGAAAAGCACCTAAAGAGATTTCCGTTGCAGGTTTTCTAAAAACACAAATACCGGGATATGTACTTATGTTGCTTGAAACAATCGGAGAATATGCAAGACAAAACAGTATCCCGGTATATGCAGTAGGAGGTATGGTAAGGGATATAATCCTTAAAAGAAAAGAATTTGATATTGACCTTGTTGTGGAAGGAAATGCCATAAAATTTGCAAAACATATTTCAAGGATTAAGAACGGAAAGATTACTTTTCATAAAGCATTTGGTACAGCAACAGTTTTATTTCCATCAGGAGAAAAGATAGATTTTGCAACTGCAAGAAAGGAATATTATGAGCACCCTGCGGCACTTCCAAAGGTAAAGGTTTCGTCATTATATCAGGACATTGCAAGAAGAGACTTTACAATCAATGCAATGGCTATCCGCATAGATGGGAAAGAATTCAAGAGCCTGATAGATTATTATGGGGGATGGGAGGATATACAGAAAAAAAGGATAAAGGTGTTGCATTCACTTAGTTTTGTTGAAGACCCTACAAGAATATTCAGGGCAGTACGACTTGAAAAAAAATTAGGATTCAGGATAGAGAACCACACAAGACAACTTATAGAACGTGCTGTAAATATGCAGATTATAGGCAAACTGGAGAATCAAAGAATAAGAGATGAGATTATACTTATTTTTGAGGAAGAAGAACCTGTAAAGACTATTGACAGGATGTATCAACTTCATGAACTTACATTTATTCATCCTTCATTAAAATATAAGGGAAAAACAAGAATGTTATTGAACAGACTACAAAAAGTATTAAATATAATAGATAAAACAGATATCAAATTATGGAGGTTATACTGGGCCGGATTGATGATGTATATGAGAAAAAAAAATGTTGCAGATGTGACAAAAAAGTTTGTATTTTCAAAAGAAGACTCAAGCATTATTATCAATTGCAGAGAGTATGTGCCTGTTGTATCAAAAAAGATTTTAAGTGCCCGCCTTCCTCATCAGATTTATGATTTGCTTGTAAATCTTCCCAAGGAGGCAATTTTTCTTATCCTTGCATTGTGCAACAGTAGACAGAGAAAAAAGGTTGTTGATTTTGTAAATATCTATAAAAATATCAGTATTCCTTTAACAGGTGATGACTTAAAAAGTTTTGGTTTAAAACCTGGTCCGGAATATGGTAAAATATTTGGTTTGGCAAAATCGCTTTTTTTAGATGGTAAAATTAAGACAAGAGAGCAGATGTTAGACTGGGTCAGAAAGGGTTTGCAATGAAAAGCATAAGATGTCAAAGGGTTGAAGAGGTCTTAAGAGAGTCTGTAAGTGCAATAATTCATAATGAGCTTAAGGATACCTCAGCAGGAATTATAACAGTCACAAGAGTAGAATGCACAAACGATTTGAGGTTTGCAAGGGTATTTATAAGTATAATGGGCAAGGAAAAGGAAGAGGGATTTTCTTTGCTTAAAGGGATGCTTCCTTTTATAAGAAAAAAGGTCGGACAACAGGTAAGGCTGAGATTTATACCTGAGATAACATTGGTTCTTGATAAATCATTAGACCATTCAATAAAAATAGAAAAGATACTACAACAGATTAAAGAAAAAGATATGTGTTAAACCAAAAAAATATGTCAAAAAAATTAGATGTAAGAGGTTCTATAAAAACGGTTTTGGATGTTTTAAGAAAAGCAAAATCTGTTCTTCTGACAAGCCATATAAGGCCTGAGGGAGATTCTATCGGAAGTCAGCTTGCTATGGCAAGTTTTTTAAAACATATCGGTAAAAAAGTATGGATTGTAAATGAAGACCCTGTTCCTTTTAATTATAGATTTTTACCTTATTGGAGGACAATCAAGAACAAACTTCCGCAGGATGCCAATTTTGACACTCTTCTTGTAGTTGACAGTTCAAACCTTTTCAGGATTGGCAATGTTGAGTCTTATATAACAGGCAACATCAGGGTTGTAAATATTGACCATCATATAAGTAATGATAATTTCGGAATATACTGGATAAACCCTTGTGCATCAAGTACGGGTGAAATGATATGGGAACTTTTAAAAACCGTTAAATTTCCTATAACAATCAAAGAAGTAAAGTATCTATATACGGCAATTATTACAGATACAGGAGGTTTGAGGTTTGTAAATACAACTGAAAGAAGTTTTACAACCGTGGCAGAGATGTTAAAGTGCGGATTAAAACAGGATGAAGTGCTTTCTTTTATATATGAGAAAAATCCATTTTCAAAGATAAAACTTCTTGGGCTTTCTCTTTCAACCCTTTCTTCTACACAAGATGGAAAGATTGTATGGTTCTGGGTAACACAGGAAATGCTAAAAAAATCTGGTGCCTGCCTGGAAGAAACAGAAGATTTTATCAATCAGGCAAGGTCTATAAACAGTGCAAAAGTTGCGATATTTTTTGGAGAAGAAACAGATGGCAAAACAAAGATAAGTTTCCGCTCAAAAGGCAGGATAAATGTAAATAAGATTGCCCAAAAATTTGGTGGAGGAGGGCATAATGCCGCCTCAGGCTGTACTGTGAAAGGCAATCCACAGCAGGTTCAGGAAAAAGTTATTGAATATGTTAAAAATATGGTGAAATGAAGTGAGAGTTATACAATTAACTCTATAAAAAAGGGGAAAAATGATAACAGCAGAGTTTTTATTAGAATTGGTTCAGAAAACACCCTCAAAAATTGTTCTTCTTGTTCTTGATGGAATCGGTGGAATTCCGTTCAAGGACGGAAAAACAGAGATTGAATTTGCGAATACACCCAACCTAGACAAGGTAGCAGGTTCAGGTGTATGTGGAATGATTGATGCGGTGGGAAGTGGAATTACACCTGGGTCAGGCCCGGGGCATCTTGCACTTTTTGGCTACGACCCTCAGAAGTATCTTATAGGAAGGGGGATTCTTGAGGGATTAGGGATAGGACTTACACTTGATAAAAATTCACTTGCTGCAAGGGGCAACTTTGCAACAATGGATAAAAACAAAATTATCACAGATAGAAGAGCAGGCAGGATTGCAACTGAAAAAAATATTGCACTTTGTGCAAGGATTCAAAAAGACATTTCAAGAATAGAAGATGTTGAAGTTATAATAAAACCTGGCAAGGAACATAGATTTGTTGTTGTACTTCATGGAGAAGAACTTGGGGAAAACCTTACAGATAGTGACCCTCAGAAAGAAGGACGCCCTGCCAATGACATAGAGGCTCTGGATGAAGAATCAAAAAAATCTGCAAGAGTGATCAATATGTTTATAAAGTCAGCGAATAATATCCTAAAAAATGAATATCCTGCCAATACATTCTTGTTAAGGGGAATTGCCAAAAGTCCTGATATTCCGAATATGCAAAAACTCTTTAAATTAACACCGTCTGCAATTGCAACATATCCGATGTACAAAGGACTTGCACACCTTGTTGGTATGGATATACTTTCTGTCGACGGTGAGACAATAGAAGACGAGATTTTGTGTCTTGAGAAAAATTACCAAAAATATGATTTTTTCTATGTCCATATAAAAAAAACAGACTCAGCAGGTGAAGACGGAGATTTTGATAAAAAGGTTCATGCAATAGAAGAGGTTGATAAAATAATACCGAGGATATTTGCATTAAAACCGGATGTGCTGGTAATAACAGGAGATCATTCCACGCCCTCTAAATTAAGAGGACATTCCTGGCATCCTAACCCGGTTATATTATTTTCAGAAACCTGCAGACCCGATGGCATAACACATTTTTGCGAAAAACAGTGTAAAACCGGCGGGATAGGGAAAATCCCGGCACAGGAACTTATGGCACTTATGCTTGCCCACGCATTAAAACTTGAAAAATACGGAGCATAATGGAGGTATCTTTTTCAAGACAGTTTATAAGCACTTCTGTAAAAAAGACGCAGGACATTGGAAAAATACTCGGGCAAAACCTTCAAAATGGAAGTATTATTGCACTTTTTGGCGAACTCGGAACCGGAAAAACAACGCTTACAAGAGGGATTGCAAAAGGATTGGGAATAAAAAATATAGATTTTGTAATAAGCCCATCATTTGTTCTTATAAGAGAATATGAGGGAAAAATTCCACTTTATCATATAGACCTTTATAGACTTAAAAAAACATCCGATATTTTAAGTCTTGGAATAGAAGAGTATTTTTATGGTGATGGTGTATGCGTAATTGAATGGGCAGAAAAAATAAAAACACTTCTTCCTGATGAAAAAATAGATATAAAGATGTTCTATGAAAATTTAGATAAAAGAAAAATAAAAATAAATATCTTCGGTAAAAAATATAAACCACTTTTACTCTATTTGTAGTTTGTCGCCAGTTTTATAGTTATCTAAAATAGGGAGGAAATATGTTTGATATATTGAAAAAAAGAAAAAGTGTAAGAAAATTCAAAAAAGACCCTGTTTCAAAAGAAAAGATTAAAAAAATCATTGACTGTGCCCGGCTTGCTCCAACTGCAATAAACATCCAGCCTTGGGAGTTTATAGTTATTACTGTGCCTGAAAAAATAAAACAGATAGCAGATACAACTGACCATGGTAAGTTTATTTCAGGAGCACCCTGCTGTATTGCTATTTTTTGTAAAGATACAAAATACTATCTTGAAGATGGGTGTGCTGCAACAGAAAATATCTTACTTGCATCAGCAGAATTAGATTTGGGCTCCTGCTGGGTTGCAGGTGATAAAAAGTTCTACGCAGAAGAAATAAGAAAAATATTACAAGTACCGGAAGGATATAAACTTATTTCACTTATTCCGATTGGTCATCCTGATGAAGCACCGAATCCCCACAAAAGGACCCTTGAAGAGGTTTTACACTGGGAAAAGTGGTAGGAAAAATAACTGACTGGTAACCGGGCGACAGGTGACTTGAAAAGATGCAGGCAGAGCACCTTAGAAAAATAAGGTTATTCTAAAAAATATGGGAGCATTAAAATAGTGACAAAAAATATTTTATTTACTGTGATGAATAAGGTCTTGAAGGCGTGCAGAAAACAAAAAATAAAATTTGTTTTTATGGAAGGCTTGGCGGTTAGCATATGTGCAATCCACAGGGCAACCTATGACATAGATGGAATAATTTCTCTTAAAAAGATAAAAATAGGTGAATTTCTATATGTTTTAAAAAAGCCGGAATTTGGATATGATAGGAGAAAGCCCATCAAGTTTATTCATGACTTACCATTTATTACACTTTGTTATGAAAGATACAAAACCTATCCTGTATAGATATTTTTATTGCGACCAATAGGTTCCCCAGAAGAATATAGTAAAAAGAGCAAGAAATATAAAATATGGTAACACAAATTTTAGTATTGGGCGGTTCTATTCATTTGGTATATCAAGTCTCGTACCACATCCTTTGCATTCTATCGTATCGGCTCCTTCTGATTTGTCGACCTCAACTATCTCTCCACACTTCCAACAGTGAAAGTAGAAAAAGTTTTCTCCATCAGCTTCATCCTCAGCGTCCTCGTTTTTTTCAGTAAATAGAGGCGCCTGTCTTGTATGCATATCTTCAGAGGTTGTTAGGTAGGGGTCTTCATCGACAAGCAAGGTCTCGGATTTATTTTTTCTTCTGAAAGGTGCGATTATCAATCCCCACAACCCTTTCAAAATGTAGAAGAGAAAGGTCAGAATCATAATGACGATGAAAATAATCCACCAGCCTCCCCCGAAAGCAAGAGCTACAATTCCTACAACTATATTGATTACCCATTTGAGTATAGTTCTCCAAAGTACACGAGTTTGCGCCTTCTTGAGTGGCTCAAGTTTTGCTGGCATTTGCAAGAACTGCTTCAGCGTTTCAATACCGACAGCAAAGTTGAGATTTTGTCCTTCGGACAGGCTAGCAGAAGTTACTCCGATGACTGAACCTTGTAGGTTAAGTAGAGGTCTCCGCTACTACCTAGAGAAATGGGAGCAGAGATTTGAATAAGTTGTATATCACCTGGAATGCCTCTCACGGCGCTTATCAAACCGTCAGAGACTGTACGCTTAAGACCGAGGGGGGGTTCACAATCGCGAGAACTCGTTGCCCGGGGCGTAGGTCAATGCTATCTGCCAAGGCAATTGTCGGCTCCCCAACATCCTCTACAGTAAGAAGCGCCAAGTCTACCTCATCGTCGCGTTTGTTAATCGTGATTTGCTCATACAAGTTAAGAGAACTGTGCACCTCGGCAGAATATGCACCATCTACGACGTGGGCGTTAGTAATAATTTTGCCGCGACTAATGAAGAAACCTGAGCCCTCTCCCCGTTTGGTTCCAGTGATGTCGTAGACAACGATCTTTACAACAGATGGCGATGCATCCTTGATAATGTCCTCCACCGGCAAGGTCTGAGCAAAAGCGATTGAGCTTACAATGGAAATAACGATGCTCACAAACAAGAGAAAATGCTTCATATGTATTCCTCAATTATAGTTTTCTTTCCGCCCAACGAGGGTGTTCACCGGCGGCGAAGCCGTCCAGTGCAACGCAATGTTGGGCGGCAATCCCCGTCTATTTGCACCCCGCACTCGGAAGTAATCGGATCACCACTTGATTGGGATACCGACATAAAACAACACCGAGTCTATGATGAGAAGAATTCCTACGACGCAAAAACCTACAATAATGTATTTGTTGACCTTCTCCATTTTGGCTACGACGAATGCCATTCTGCTTTTAATTTTGTCTTGAAACTTCAGATACAACGCCCAAGTAATGATTAGAGGAAGAACATAGATGATGCTATATGCCAATAGAAACGTAACTCCGATGATTATATCAACTCTCATCTCAGTCATCTTGGCAATGAAGGCAAAGTATGGCATTGCGGTTGGAAGATCAGCAACAAGTGTTACACCCGCGCCAAGAGATATGAGTGCCCAAGTTGAAACACCAGGGTTATTAGGCAATTGCTTTGACTCGTTACTCTTTCGCAGCGCAATAAACCCATAGACAACCAAAATGACACCCAAAATCAATTGAATGCTGTAGAGAACTAATTCTGGGATTGATAAGAACTGCTCTATTAGATAGTTAAAAATGGTAGATAGACCGGTGAATATTGCAATACCGCCCACGAGATAAATAACCAAGATGCCCGATATATAGATAGCAATTCTGTTAACATTTTTTAATGTTCCGAGTAATAAGATTTGAACGGTAATCGTAAATGGGTTGAGACTATCCACTAAACCCATCAATAACATAAATCCTACTAAGAATAACATTCAATGCCTCCTGTATATCTGGCTGGGGTATAGGCACCCAACGATAGAGCTCACCTGCCCGAGCAAAGCG